>JAGYLT010000007.1 GCA_018400545.1 Bacteroidales bacterium | reverse complement strand
GTCCTTGATGGCCAGCCACACCGAAAAGGCGAGCATAAACGGCGGTTCTCCTACCGCCTTGCTGTTGTGAATGGTATTTGGGTTCGGGATGTTCTCCATTATTTCCACATCAAAAACCTCCGGTATATCCCGCACTCCGGGGATTTTATAGGTGTCGGGCGAATGGGTCATCAACGTGCCTTTGTTGTCCCATTTAATTTGTTCGGTGGTACACCAACCCACGCCCTGTATAAATCCACCTTCAATCTGTCCGATATCCATCCCTGGATTGATGGTATTGCCCACATCATGAACGATGTATGTTTTTGTGATTTTATGATAGCCTGTCAGGGTGTCGAGCTGCACCTCCGAAACAGCCATCCCATAAGCATAATAGTGGAATGGATTTCCGGTGCCTTTTTCTTTATCGTAATGCAGCCCGGGTGTTTTGTAATATCCGGTGGCGCTCAGGCTGATTTGTGAAAGGTAGGCATCGTTTACAAGATCACGGAATGAAAGCTTCTTGTCTAACTGGCCCTCAGGAAAAATAACATCCTGATCAAAGATCAATGCTTCGGCATCGAAATCCTGATCATATTTCTTATTCAGCAATTTGATTGCAATGGGCCTGAGGCGGTTTTTAAGTTTGTCGATGGCATTTTTTACGGCCATGCCATTCAGGTCACTTCCCGATGAAGCTGCAGTTGCTGAGGTGTTTGGAACCTTAGACGTATTGGTTGCCGTTATTTTTATCAGGCTGTGGTGGATGCCAAGTTCCCGTGTTGCAATATTCAGGATTTTTGTGTGCAGGCCCTGGCCCATTTCTGTGCCGCCATGATTCACCTGAACAGTGCCGTCTTTATAAATGTTCACCAGTGCTCCGGCCTGGTTCAGAAAACTCGTGGTAAAGGAGATGCCAAATTTCACAGGCGTGAGTGCCAGTCCTTTTTTGTTGAACTCATGCTGGCGGTTGAAATCGTTTACAGCTTTTCGCAGATCGAAATAGCCGGATTTTTTGATAAGCTTATCGTACAATATTTGCAGTCTGATGTCGGTGAGTTTTTGCCCATAATGCGTGGTATTTCTGTCTGGCCCACGGTAAAAGTTTAATTTCCGTAAATCCGCAGCATCTTTGCCAAGAAATCTGGCAATACGATCGATTACAGTTTCGATAACAGCCATACCTTGTGGCCCGCCAAATCCGCGGAAGGCAGTATTTGGCGGATAGTTCGTTTTCCACACCCGGCCCTGCACCCTGAGGTTGGGAATAAAATAGGCATTGTCCACATGAAACATGGCTCTTTCCAGGATGGCTCCGGACAAGTCCAGCGAAGCACCGCCGTCTGCATGCAATTCGGCATCCAGCGCAAAAATTCTTCCGTCATCATCAAATGCGGCCCTGTACTCCGAAATAAACCGGTGGCGCTTTCCGGTCATGATCTGGTCATCATCCCTGAACAGATGGATTTTAACCGGCTGGCCGGTTTCATTGGCCAATAGCGCGGCCCAGGCTGCAACATGGTTTGCCTGCGTTTCTTTTCCGCCAAAGGCGCCACCCATGCGTTTGGTTTCCACGGTGACGGCGCTTGCGGGTAGGTTCAAAACCTTCGCTACTATGGCCTGGGTTTCTGACGGATGCTGGGTAGAGCTGTAAACCGTAAATGTTTCCGATTCTACCGGGACACATATGCAGGATTGCGTTTCCAGGTACCAGTGTTCCTGGGCGCCGGTTTTGAGTTCACCTGAGATGATATGGGTTGATTTATTTAACACACCTTCAACATCACCTGTTTCAATTTTTCGAACCGGGGTCAGGGCATCTCCGTTTTCGATGGCGGTTTTAATATCCAGGACTGGTTCAGCGGGTTCGAATGAAATGTCGATCAGTTTTTCCGCTTTGCGGGCAATATCTTCATTTTCAGCAGCAATCAGGGCTATGGCCTGGCCGGCAAACTTTACCTCATCCTGCGCCAGGCAGGGTTCGTCATGAACTATTGGCCCCATTTGATTTTGGCCGGGAATGTCTTTTGCGGTGATGATAGCCCGCACGCCTTCCAGCGCCCTTGCTTTTTCCGGATCGATCCGCTTAATGCGGGCATGTGCAAACTTGCTGTAAACCACCAGCCCCTGAAGCAGATTTTGGCCAAAATCCATGTCATTCACGTAAACTGACTTTCCGGTAACATGCTGGAAAGCGCTGGTATGCCCGTGATGTGTCCTGAGGTTATCCTTCATATCGGGGTTGTTTTTCTTGTTCTGAGTTTTCTGTTGTTTCCTGCCAGAATTTTATGAGCAGGTTCCCGACCATCACTTTTCTGGCCTGTGCCGAAGACCTTGCATCCGAAATGGGCTCAAATTCTTCGCTGAGTATTTTAGCTGCCCGGAGCACAGTTTCGCGGTTCCAGGGTTTTCCGGTGAGATATTCTCCGGTTTTTGTTGCCATAACAGGGGTTGCAGCCAATCCGCCAAATGCCATCATAGCTTTTTCTATCCTGCCCTTTTCATTGGTTTTTAACCTGAAACCTCCTGAAACCGATGAGATATCCAGATCTTTTCTCTTGGAAATCTTATAGGTTTTAATGAATTCATCCTTTGCGGGTTTACGGAAAGAAACCATAATAATTAATTCATCCGGTTCAAGGTTGGTTTGCCGGTATCCGGTAATAAATTGGCTGATGGAAATATCCCGCATACCCTTTTTGCTCATCAGCCTCACTTCACTTTCGAGGGCCATGAGCACGGGCAATAAGTCCCCGATAGGTGAGGCAGTGCCAATATTCCCGCCGATGGTTGCCATATTCCTGATTTGCAATGAGCCAAAAACTGTGATCACATCATGCAGGTACGGGAAACGTTCGGCTGTGTAAAGATGTAATTCTTCAAGTGAGGTTCCCGACCCGATGGCCAGCCGGCTGTGATCTTCCACAATAAAATCCAGTTCGTCAACTGCTGAAATGTCAAGGATTTTTGAAAAGTGTATTCGCTTTTTTGTTTGCAGTAACGCCAAATCTGTAGCCCCGGAAACAACCCTTGCGTCCGGATGTTCCTTTCTGAAATTTACAGCCTGTTCCAGCGTAAAAGGCTTGAGATAATGTTGATCATTGCTGATAACCTCAATGGGATTTTGCTTTTCAGCAATTGTTTGCAGCAAGGCTGTGATACGGTCTTCATTTTCAGTGAACTGATCGGTTTGTTTGTCCACGAATAGATTTGCAGCAGCGTCAACTATTGGCCGGTATCCGGTGCAGCGGCAAAGGTTTCCGGTGAGCGAGTCGGTGATGATATCCCGGGTGGGATGATCATGATTTTTATACAGTGCAAACATCGACATCACAATGCCGGGAGTACAATAGCCACACTGGCTTCCGTCGTTTTCTTTTAGGGCAAGCTGAACCGGATGAAGTATGGTTTTATAGCCCTCTTTCCGGGCCAGGTTTTCAACAGTGATCAGTTGTTTTCCATGGATCATGGGAAGAAAAATCAGGCAGGAGTCAACGCTTTCATATTGCAGGCTTCCGCGATTATCCAGCGAGGCCAGCACAACCGTACATGCTCCGCAATCGCCTTCGGCACAGCCTTCTTTCACGCCTTTATGTCCGGGCAGCGACCGAAGGTAGTTCAGCACCGTAGTGGTTGGTTTAAAACCTTCCTTGCTGAAATCCAAAGTTTTAATTTCACCGTCCAGGATGAATTTTATTTCGGAAGGGTATCTTCTCATTTGCTAAAAATTTCTGAACTGTCAAAGATATTTAATATTCAGCAATTGCTGATTTGAAAGGAAAGAATAACTCAATTTTTTATTTTTGCCTTTCCGAAAGCTAAACCAAAAAACTTACGATTATGGATTTTGAAACTTCCCAGTTGCTTTTTGTGATGATCGCCTACATGGCATTACTGATTTTATGGGGTGTGTATCAGGGCCGAAAAGTAAAAACCGGATCTGATTATGCCATTGCCGGCCGAAACCTTCCCGGATGGGTTGCCGCCCTGTCGGAACGTGCTACCGGTGAATCATCCTGGGCGTTGCTCGGGCTGCCCGGCGCCGCTTATGCCACCGGTTTGCTCGAAATCTGGACAGCCATTGGATGCGTGGCAGGAATCTTAACTGCATGGATTTTGCTGGCCTGGCGATTACGCGATGAAGCCGAAAAATATAATGTGGATACCTACACCGAATACCTGGCAAAAAAGCACAGCGAGATAGGTCGATGGATTCGTATGATCGGAAGTTCGACCATCGTGTTTTTCTTTTTCTTTTATGTAGGCGCACAATTTTTGGGTGGGGGAAAAACGCTTCACACCATGTTTCATATTGATCCCGAAATCGGGATGCTCATCACGGCTGCCATTATCGTTCCGTACACCATTTATGGAGGTTTCAGGAGTGTGGTTTATACCGATGTGATTCAGGCTATTGTGATGATTATTACACTGGTTGTCGGGCCTATTGTCGGGCTGATTTATCTTTCAAATCATCCTGAACTATTTGCACAGTCTATTGAACTGGCCCTTCAGAAGGCCGGCCCGGAATACAATTCGCTTGCAGGAGGATTAAGCGGCTTTATGGCCGGGATTGTTATTGTGGGAGGCTTTTCGTGGTTTTTCGGATACCTGGGCGGGCAGCCGCAGTTGAGTATGCGGTTTATGGCCATAAAAAGTAAAAAGCAGGCGATCCGTGCACGAAATGTGGGCATCGTTTGGACTGTGATTGCTTATATTGGCGCTTTGATGATCGGCTGGATCGGGATTGCCATTTTTGGGCCTGATGGCCTTGCCGACCGCGAATATGTGATGCCCGCTGTAATCCTCGAGATTTTCCCACCGGCCATCGCTGCAATTTTGATTACCGGTGCGATTGCAGCCATGATCTCAACAGCGGATTCGTTGTTGATCCTTTCGGCAACCGAGCTTTCGGAAAACCTTATAAAACCTGCACTGCACGCCGACCAAAAGCGGGTGAACAGCCTTAAACGATCG
This sequence comes from Bacteroidales bacterium, assembly GCA_018400545.1. Next base: position 18,631 of record JAGYLT010000007.1, on the reverse strand, counting down.
CGTGTGGTAACCGCAGCACTGGCCGTGATTGCGCTGACTCTGGCTTATGTTTCACCCTCCGACCTGATTTTCACCCTCGTAAGCTATGTGTGGGCAGGCATTGGCGGAACATTTTCCGTGGTGATTTTACTTTCGTTGTTCTGGAAACGTTTTCACGGAAGGGCTGTCCTGGCAACAATTGTTGTAGGGTTGGTTTTTACTGTTGTTTGGATAAGTACGGGAATGGATAAAGAGATTACGGCCAGATTGCTCACTTTTTTTGTTGCACTTTTTACGGCTGTGGTTACAACTCTTGCTGTTCCGAAAAAAGAGACTGCACCTGGCGTTTAACCCAAATCGTCAAACGAAATATTGAGCAATTCAAAGTTTTCCCACTCGTAGTAATCGTAATGCCACCACTCATATTCGTAATGTTCAAAGCCAAACCGGGCCATGATTTCCCGGAGCAGCTCCCGGTTTTTTACCACCGTATCTGGCAGGTCGGTATATGTATGTCCTGCTTTTTCACTGAAATCATCAAACGGGGTTGGCATAGGCAATTCTTCACCGGTTTTTAAATCCACCAGGGTAACATCTACCGCGCAGCCGCGGTTGTGGCGCGAACCGCGCCAGGGCGCTGCAACAAAATTCGTGTCCGGATACACTTCATAAAATTTTACAGTAGCTGAATAAGGGCGGTATGCATCAAATACTTTTAAGCCCAGTCCGATATTGTTTAGTCCTTCCTGAACACTTTTTAAGGCTTTCGCTGCTGGTTCCCGCAGGTAGGCTTTGGCATCGGGGTAAATTCTTTTATGCGTAAAATTATTCCTGGTGGCATAGCGAATGTCAAGTGCAATTCCGGGAATAAAAGTCTCCAGATCAACGAGTTGCTTTTTAGGGAAATCTTCGGCGAGATGATGGTACATTCTGGGATTGGAGATCACTCCAAGTTCATGTTCGTAGCTTTGTGTCTCATTACGGCAGGAACTCAAAAGCAGAAAAAGGACTAAAAATTCCATCATTCCAATTGATTTCATAGCGCACTCAGTTAAGGTTTTTGATTTTGGTTACATGCAAATATACGAAATATGAATCGTGAATGCCAGTAAATCTGAAATAAAATGTTTTTTTTGTTTTTATTTTGACCTTTTCAGGTTAATTTGGGGTGGCTAATCCATTGAAATTTATGATTAAAAAGCTAATCTTTACAATTACAGTGTTGCTTTTGTGTTTTTTGTTTGCAAAGGAATTTCCCATTGCCACCGGCATATTCATCGTTCTTGATGAATAATCTGGGGTTAAGCTTATCCTTCAGCAGAATTTGCCAGCGGTTTAGCGTGGCGATTAAGTCGTAAGGGACTTTTCGGAGGGGAAATATATTATCGAAAGCTGATCAAACAGCGATAAATAAAAAAAAGCGGCTGAAATTTCAGCCGCTTTTTTTATGTCTTAATAATCAGGCTTATGCCTGTGAATATTCAAACTGATTGGTTTGCGGATTTTTAGCCCGCTTCAGAATTCCGTCTTTTGCTAATTTAGCGAGCGTACCTGAAAGGTCTGTGCTCTTGTACTCGTAGTTATACACCTTCATGCAATAATCAACAACATCGCCAATGGTGCGGCTGTCGGTAAAGAAATTGCTTTCGATAAGCTTTTTCAAAATCACACTTGGGCCGGGCCTTGAAGTTGACCTTGTGCGTTTTGTTCTTGGTGCTTCAGCAACAGCGGGCTTCTGCTTTGGCGGGCGTCCGGGCCTTTTAACAACTTTTTTTGCCGGAGCTTCAACTACAGTTTTGGTAGCTGTGGTTTTTGCAGCAGGCATCGATTGCATGCCTTCACTAAAGAGCAGTTCAACAAGTTTTACCTGAACCGCTTCTGATTTGAATTCATTGAGAACTTTTGCAAGTTCCTTCAATTGTTCAGCTGTTTCTTTGAAATCCTTCATCATAATATAGATCCCTGTTATAGTTTTATAAAAATTTAATTTGTGTTAATAACATGTGCTTAAATTATTTACCCCCTTGTTATTAACAAGTTTGCAAATATACTTCAATCTTATAAACAAACAATGCTTTATTTTATTTTATCTAAACGAAAAATAATATATCTTTTTCATGGTTTCGCAAGTGTTTGTAAGTGAAAGCATAGCGTTTATGTTGAAAGCTTTGTAACTTATGTGTGAGAGATTGTAAGAGTAAGTCATTTTTTGATTTAAGCATTAAAATTTTGTAATGCTCTAATTGCTAATTACTAATTGGTTAATTACAAATTTTGGTACAATGCAGGTATAATTTGATTTCGATTCATGTATCAAATCTTAAAACATAAGTTAGACAGATTATCAGGGATTTGTGTGTCAATTCTATTGTACATGTTTTATTTCTACTTTTTAATTCTACTTTAACAGATTGATTTTTTATGGAGGAAGTATCTGTTAAAGTAGAATTAAGGTTACAATATCATTTTGAAAATGACGCCATTTCAACATCTGAAATGCAATCTGTATTAAATCAATATTTGCTGTAACTTTTTTGATCGGTAATCGTTTTAGAAACAAATGTAAACAACCGGTAGGCGCATGACGGTAAAAGAATACAATAAATCAGTGGATTTGTTTGCTGACGGTGTGTTCAGGTTTATCCTGAAGAATATCGGTAATGAGGAATCTGCACAGGATGTTGTGCAGGAGGCCTTTGTCAGGCTTTGGGACAAACATGCAGGTGTTGACTTTGAAAAAACAAAAACATATCTATTTACCTCAGCCTACCACATCATGATTGACATGATCAGAAAGGAAAAAAATAAGTTGAAATACCTGGAAGATAACAGCAATGATTGTTATGTCAGGAATGATTATTCTGATCTGTCGGAGATTTTAAATGAAGCGGTTTCTCAGCTTCCCGAAATTCAACGGACTGTGGTAATGCTTCGGGATTATGAGGGATATTCGTATCAGGAAATTGGTGAAATAACAAACCTGAATGAATCACAGGTAAAAGTCTATATCTACCGTGCAAGGAAGTCGCTGAAGCAGTATATCGGAAGTTTGGATGTGGTCATTTAATTTGAAATGAAAATGCAGATCAACAAACATAATTATGAGGCCTGGTTCCTGGATTTCTGGGAAAATGCACTCGATGTGGATGCCCGCGAAATGCTTTCAGGATTTTTGGAAGCGCACCCTGACCTGCAGGATGAGTTTCTCGATTTCAGGGAAGCTCCTTCCGTGAAACTTTCACCTGATCAGGACATTGAATTTGCGGGAAAGCAGGAACTAAAAAAGCCTGATATCATTTCTACCGAAAACATCAACCATGGTAATTATGAGGACTATATCATTGCAAAAATTGAAGATGATCTGAATGATCATGAAATCGATGAACTGGAAAGGTTCAGGAATGTAAACCCACAACTTGCCCACGAATTTGAATTGTTTAACAAAACAATTTTGCAGCCGGACAATTCTATTGCCTTTAAGGATAAGCAATCGCTCAAGCGGCAGTCTGCTTCTCCGGTCATTTTCAGGACATTCATTTATGCAACAGCCGTTGCTGCCATTTTAGTTATCGCGTTTATTATTGTTAATCCTTTTACCGATCGGGAAAAAATTCCTGGAATGGCTCGCCTTGAAGCCGTTCATAACCTGCCGGTTAAACCGTTACCGAAGATTTTTCCTGAATCGGCTGATTTGTCAGCTTCCGGATCGGGAACAATTGCCAAAGCTGATATGCCTGAACCTGAGGTTAGTAAAGCCGATTTGAAAGAGATTTTGGCGGCTTCAGCAAAAGATGAAATGGTGAAAAATAATACGGACATTTCAAATTCAGACCGGCCTGATTTTAACATAACAAGGATTTCCAGAAATCCGGAAACACCAACCCTGGCTTCGCTTCCGGTTGTGAAACAGCAGATAGCCCCCAGAACCGAGATGACAGGAGTTTTTGAATATTTGCAATTGCGGGATGAACTACGGGCCCAAAATCATAAAAAGGATGACCGGGGTGCATTTGGTCGTATCTTGGCAAATATTGGGAATCAGCTTTTTGGTGCTGGTGATGAAGAATCCAATTCATTAATTGGCCAGATTGCGGAAACGGGCAGGGAGCGCATTTCCGAACTGAAAGATGATGCCCCCAGTTTTGAAACCGTGGAAGATGAAAACAGCAAGAAAACGTATTTTGCCATCAACGAAAATTGGCGCATCAGGATTAGTAAATCCATCAACAAAGATGAACAACTGAATGCTGACTGATTAAAATCGCTAAAAGAATAAAACCGCTATTCTCCAAAATGAAATGGAAAGTAGCGGCTTTGTTGTTTCTGGCAGTAATAGGTTTTGCCTATTCGATATCGTTTAAAATGGCTTTTACAATGTTTGTGGCTCCAAGATAAATCTCCCCAATGTTTGCATCCAGCATATAGCAGGGTGTGGTGTACACTTTGTTGGTTTTATCAATAACCACTTCGCCATGTGTGGTTTTAACATGCTTGCTTCCCATTTTTTCCACGCCTTCAATGGCACCTTCATCCTGGCCCAGCGTAAGTTTTACATCTCCCAGCACATTCGAAATAATTACCGGTGAAATACACAGCGCGCCGATGGGCTTACCTGATGCATGCATACTTTTTACAATTTCGGCCACCTGTGAATGAACCGAGCAATCAGCACCCTTAAAAGCAAAATCGCACAGGTTTTTGGCAACGCCAAATCCACCGGGTATGAGTAGTACATCAAAATCTTCGGCCTTGAATTCATCGAGGGGCTTTATATCGCCACGGGCTATTCTTGCAGATTCTACCAGCACATTTCGTTTTTCGTTCATTTCTTCACCATTCAGATGGTTGATCACATGATGCTGATCAATATCCGGTGCGAAACACTGATAGCTTCCCCCATGTTGCATGATGGCCAGCATGGAAAGTGTTGTTTCATGAATTTCCGATCCGTCGTAAACGCCGCTTCCGGCGAGTATTACTGCAAATTTTTTCATCGTTTTAAATATTTAATGTTTGTTAATGTTAACTTATTGATATCAAACAAATTAAATGTTAGTTTGTTGCTATCGCAAAATTAGATTTTATCTATCGAATTTAATAATTTCAGCCTAAAAATTTAAGTATGGATCCAAGCCTAAAAATTTAAGTATAAATCCAAAAATTGTATTGATTACAGGAGCTGCAGAGGGTGTTGATGGTGTTTCGGAAAAGTTATTCTCAAATACCCTGACATAAACAACTTAAAATCAATAATTTAAAGTTGTTTATCGTCATTATTCATCATAAAATGATGAATAAACCGGGTTAATATTTCCTACTTAATATTAAAATTGTTTAAATATAAAAAATGGTCCGGATACTGGATTTAACTTTGCGGTTTTCATAAAATTCAGTCGAAAGAACATTCTAATCTCTTTAATAAGATGGCGAAATTTTCAGAACTAATCAGCGGGGCGAAGCCAGTACTCATCGACTTTTCGGCCGAGTGGTGCGGGCCGTGTAAAATGATGGGCCCAATTTTGAAAGAGGTAGCAGGAAAATTAGGTGACACGGTGCGCATCCTTAAAATTGATGTAGATAAAAACCCTGATCTTGCACAGCAATATCGTATCGTAAGTGTACCTACCCTGATGGTGTTTAAAAATGGTGAGGCTGTGTTCAGACAATCGGGTGTAATGCAGGCCCCGCAGATTTTGGACATGCTCAGCAGGCTCTCCTGATGCTTGTTAGCAAATGAAAGTAGCGCATCCCGGGTTCATCCTGAAAATATGTAGTACTTTGCGGCCGAAATTCCAGTAACATGGTCGATATTTTTCAGGAAGAAATTTTATTTAAGTTTCTAAAATTCGGGATTGTAGGCTTTTCAGGGCTGTTTGTAGATTTTGGTCTTACCTGGCTTTCCAAAGAAAAGCTGGGCATTCAGAAATATATTTCCAATGCCATCGGATTTTCATTTGCGGCTACCTCCAACTACTATCTGAACAGAATCTGGACATTCAACAGTGCCAACCCTGAAATCGCCCTGGAGTATTCACAGTTTTTTTTCATTTCACTCATCGGGCTGGCTGTCAATACCCTGATTCTGTGGCTGATCGTTACCCGGCTAAAATTCAACTTTTACCTCGCAAAGGTTTTCGCCATCATCGTAGTGATGCTCTGGAATTTCTTCGCCAACCTGTTGTTTACTTTTGCTTAATACGTTTTCGTCATGCCTGAAGGCACGCAAATGGTGTAATCAGCCACACCGGTATTCTCTTCGGTCAGATCATCGATATTATCCTGCTCAACTGTGGTGATGGTAAGTATGTTTAGTTCCGGATTTTGGTTTTTCAGATACCAGTATATCCCCTCATAATTGTTTGAGTGATAGGCTCCGTTGTAATGAATCACCAGCTTTCCGGGGATAAAACTTTCAAGGATAAAATGTGCCATGGTGGCATCTTTAATGGCCTGAGCTTTGGGAAGGTTCGGGTTTGCATGGCCTGAGCCCATGCCGCCCATCATTGCCATCATGCCCTTGTAACCCGGCAGTTCAGGGTCGTAGGCAACGGGAAGTGGTGGCAACAATCTTTTTGCATCATTGGTGAGGGAATCCAATCCTTCAAAACCTTTTTTGTGCACCAGTGAAGCGTAGCGCCTCGGCACATTGCTGGCCACAAATTTTAGTGAATTGGTTTTGGCAAATTCCACCAGCGGTTTGTAATCGGTTTCGTAGTTGTTCCACAGTTTTGCTTCTTCTTCAAAATTTCGCTGCCTGATTACACCCTCCAGATATTCATCAAGCAGCATCTGGTTATCCGATTCAAACATCTCTGCACCCAGTATCAGATTGCTCCCTTTTTCGGCGAACAAATCACGTGTTAGTTCCAGTTGCATCCAGTGGCAGATGGGATTGTTATGTAGTTCACCAAACAAAACCACATCGGCTTCCAGGGCATCTTTTATCAGCTTTTTATATTTGGTTTCTTTTCCTTTTTCGTTGTACAACTTGTAAGCCGGCAGGTCGGAGCGCATGGCCATGGCTGTAAATGCCAGCCCGATTAAAAATATAAAGTGGATTTTTCTCATGTTTGATTGAATTTATTTTGTGATTGACAGTTCTAATTTTGATCTGATTTTGGGATTGATATCGCTTGGTTTCCCGGATTCATCTATCTTAACGAAAGTCATTTTCGTAGAGCAGACGCCATCTTCCTGCTGGGTGCTAAAATCAAACCGCCGGGCATCCAAAAAGAGGGTTACCGAAGATTTCCCCACTTTAATTACTTTGCCGTAGATGCGAATGTGGTCGTTCACATGAACCGGCTTTTTAAACAGCACCTGATCCATTTTCAGGGTAACCACATGCTGCGAGCAAACCTCTTCTGCGGCCATAGTTCCGGCCGATTCGTCGAGCCATGAAAGCATTCTTCCTCCAAACAGGTTGTTGTTTACCCCGATATCGCTGGTTTTACAAATTTTAGTAGAGATAAGCCGCATCTTCAGTGTTTTACTTTGCTATTTACAATTTAGATTAACACATTTTTACCATTTGTGTTGAAAGATGATTTCCAAAGCCAATCCTATTTTTTAAGTTCATCGGCTTTAAACATAAGTGGTAGCAGGGTTTTGGCGCTTTCGGTAACGATTACTTTTCCATTGTTTGCATACATGATCACCCGGATATTTTCACCCTGTTTCTTTTCTGATTCGGCCATTACCTGCCGGCAGGAACCACATGGCGTAACGGGCTCCGTAATTTCGAATTTGTCGGTATTGGCCGTAACCGCAAGGGCTTCGATAACTTCTCCGGGATATTCTGCTGAAGCATAAAACAACGCTACCCTTTCGGCACAAAGGCCTGAAGGGTAAGCCACATTTTCCTGGTTGTTGCCACGTATGATCCGGCCGCTTTTCATGCGCAATGCTGCGCCCACATTGAACTGCGAGTAGGGGGCATAGGCATTTTTTGCTGCCAGTTCGGCTTCCTGCAATAATTTGCGGTCTGCTTCCGGAAGTTCATCTTCAGAATCGTACGACTGAAAAGTACAGTTAAGTGTAAAATCCTTCATGATGGAAAGTTTGGGCGAAATTACAAAATTCCCGGCAAGGTGCGCGTATTACAAAAAAGCCGGCAATTAAAAATGTGCTGCCGGCTTTTTAAAATGAAAATTATTTTCAGATTCAATCTTTATTCCAGTGAGGCTTTGGTGATCGTACCGTCAAGGATACCCGTATAATTTTTCTGATCTTCAATAATCCCGATGGCTTTCTTTACTTCCGGATCGCTTTGCAAATTGGCGATTACACGACCCTTCTGGAAATAATACCTCGATGCAATTTCGAGCTTTAGCATTTCTGAAATTTCATCGCGATGGGTTTGCAAATCTTCGTCTTTGTTGTGGAAAAGCTTTGCTTCTAAAGCTTCCAGTTCGGTAGAAATATCAGCAAGGTATTCTTCCTTTTCAGCGTAGTTTTTTAGTTTCTCCAGGGTTTTTTCACTTTTGGTGGTGTAGCTGAAGTCTTCCCGGGTGTTTACATAAGCTATAAAATCATCGTAGATTTCATCGGTGATTTCAAATGATTTTGCCGGAGGGATCGAATCATGGTCGCGTGCATATTTATTGGCATAATCAAAAATGACATATTTCGTCAGCAGCGACATGGAGATCGGGCTAAGCGTTTCGGGGTCAATTTCAAGATCAGGTGAGATGCCACCGCCATCGTAAACTTTACGGCCATTTTTGGTTGCGAATTCCGAAATGAGTGAATCCGGCACTTTGTGGGCGATTCCTACATCATCTTTATGCGAATAGTCAATCGCCTGGATGCACCGGCCGCTGGGGATATAATATTTGGCAACCGTAACCTTAACTTTCGAATTGTAGCTGAGTGGCAAAACATTTTGTACGAGGCCTTTTCCATATGTGCGCTGCCCGATGATAACCCCGCGGTCGAGGTCCTGCAGTGCGCCTGAAACAATTTCTGAGGCAGATGCCGAACCCGGATCAACCAGCACTACAATCGGCATTTCCAGGTCTTCGGGCTGATCGGAAGTGTAATAGGATTTATTTCTTGAAATTTCCTTTCCTTTGGTGCTTACCACAAGTTCGCCCTTTTCGGTGAAGATATTCACGATGTTTACCGCTTCACGAAGCAAACCGCCGCCATTTCCACGCAGGTCGAATACAAGGCCTTTCAGTTCGTTGTTTTCTTTCATGTCCAGGAAAGCATCTTTCACTTCCTTGCCGGCATTCTGGGTAAATCCTGAAAGTTTGATGTATCCGACATCATCATTCAGCATGCCGTAATAGGGGATGTTATCGATTTTGATCTTTTCGCGTTTCAGTTCAACCTCAAAAGGTTTTTCAACGCCCTCGCGCTCAACCAGCAGGGTGAGGGTGGTTCCGGGTTCGCCTTTCAAAATCTGGCTAACCTCTTCCGAATTTTTATCGGTGGCTTCTTTTCCGTCCACCTCCAGAATTTTATCCCCGGGGATCAGTCCTGCTTTGTGCGCCGGGAATCCCTCATAGGGTTCCGAGATGATCACAAATTCCTTACGTTGCTGGATGAGTGCTCCAATGCCACCATACTGGCCGGTGGTGAGCATTTTATAATCCTCAATCTGCGATTCGGGAATATAGTTGGTGAATGGATCAAGCGATTCAAGCATTGCATCAATGCCGGTTTTCATCAGTTCACCGGGACTTACTTCATCCACATAATTAATATCGAGTTGCTTGTAGAGCTCCGAGAAAATATCAAGGTTTTTCGATATTTCGAAATCATTGTTTTTTTCCTGTGCCATTAATGCCGGGGTGGCCAGCGCAAAAAACAAAATGATCATGAGGTACTTTGTGAAATCTTTCATGAATGGTGTTTTATGGTTCAACATGGTTGGAATTTTTTTCTTTTGTTTCGATTAGTTCCTGTTTTAAACGCATGATTGATGCCTTTATTTTTTTTTCAATTTCTTCATAAGTAACCAATTGCTTTCCGGTAAAGATAAAACCAAGGGCAAGATACTTTTGTTGACCATGAAGGATATCGTAAAGCAGGTATTTATTTTTCCGGTAGGCCTCACGCGTTAATCTTTTTAACCTGTTCCGGTCAACGGCGCGTTTAAAACGTTTTTTTGAAATGGTGAACAGAACCTGAACGGGATACCTTTCTGTGAAAAGGCTGCAGTCGTCCGGTTCGATTTCATGAAAAATGACCTTGAAAGGATATTGGAAAAAAGATTGATTTTTGGTAAAAAGCTTGCCAATTAGTTTCCGGTTGCAGAGCCGCTCCGCTTTTTTAAATGTTTGCGTATGCTGCATACCTTCATTGATTAACACGCCGTATCCCGGCATGCGATGGTTTGCTAATGGAGTCCCGGTTGCCGGCTAAATCAGGTGCCAACCCGTTGTCCGTTCTTTTTATGCAACTTTTCGATGTACTGGTTAAGTGCCATGGTCATCGAAGGTGCGGTCTTGGTAGGAGCGTTAAGATCCAGCTTTAAACCGGCCTCTTTAACCGCCTTGGCAGTTGTTGGACCAAACACACCAATTTTTGTATCCCCCTGATTGTATTCCGGGAAGTTCTTCATGAGCGATTTCACACCCGAGGGGCTGAAAAACACAATCATATCGTACTGGTTTATCTGCACCTTGGAAAGATCGCTGGCCAGGGTACGATAGATCACTGCTTTAGAAAAATTGATTTTATTTTCTTCCAGAAGCCTGGTCAACGATTGCTTATGGATGTCAGAGCAGGGTAGCAGGTATTTTTCATCTTTGTGTTTTTTGATGATTTCCAGCAGGTCTTTAAAATTTTGATGACCATGGAAAACCTTGCGTTTCCTGAACTGTACGTATTTTTGGAGGTAATAGGATGTGGATTCCGAAATGCTGAAATACTTCATGGTGTCAGGAACTTCCACACGCATTTCTTTACAAATCCTGAAAAAGTGGTCAACAGCATTTCTGCTTGTGAATATAACCGCTGAATGGTCCAGAATATTAACCCTGTCTTTGCGAAACTCCCTTGCGGGAACACCTTCCACTTTAATAAACTTATGAAAATCAATGTTTAGACTGTACTTTTCCGCAATTTCGTTGTAGGGGCTCTTTACCGGGTCGGAGGGTTTTGGCTGGGAAATGAGTATCTTCTTTACCATTAATCTATGTTTTTGCTAAATTTAATTTAACTTACTTAGTCCCGCTAAATCCTTGAAACATATCCTGTTAAAACTTTAATCAGTATAAAAACAGGTAAAATTTCGAGTGTGCAAAGGTATAAAAAAATTTGATATCCGGAGTACGATCTTAGTTCAAAAGAAATTAGCATTGCCCTGAATAGTCTGAAAACGAACAGGATAGCAAGAATTCCTGCTGCCGCTATCAAAAGTATTTCCGTTTGCGCATAAATTGATAGTAACAACAGTGGTAGTGCTAAAAGTGTTGAAATGGTATTGAAAAAAATGTTGTTGGTAATGAATTCCCGTAAAATCCAGCGGGTTTTAAAAATGAATCCCAGCAGATGCATGATGATAAACCGGGAGGTTTCGAACAGTCCAAGCGCTATGAAAACGATCAGGCCATTTGTCATTATTCCGGTATGGTCCGGGAAGACGAGGAACGGAAACCTGCTGTCCATTTGAAAAATAAAGACGGTAACAACCAGCAAAAATGATAGCAGCAGGGGAACCTTTCCGATTATTGGGATGAGTTGTCCGTCGCGTAGCATCTGCCTGAAAATGGGCCTGGATACCAATCCGGAATAGAGGTTTCTGAAAAAGTTTTTCCCCGACAGCCTTACAAAAGCAATGCATACAACCGAGGCTGACAAAACGAAAACCTGCCATTCGTTATGAGGCTGGGGCAGGGGCTCAGGATTAAATTCTACAGGCTCATCCCGCAACGTGGTAATAAACCGGGTTTCGGTTGCAGCCTTTTGAACTTTGATGTTTGGATCGGATAAAAATAGTGAGTCTTGCTGCGGAGAAGATGGTAGCATTGAACTGGATTCAATCGTGTCTGGTAGTATGTATTGAAGTATTGGCAAAGGTTCACTGGGTTTCAGGCTGCAAAATTAGTATTTACCTGATCTCAGATTGAAATTATTTGATAAACATTGCTGTTCAAAGCTTTGTTTCCGGGAAAATGCTTTTAGGTTTAGGCCTGGTGCTTTGTGCCGAATAGATCGTATAGCAACCCGGGCATCATTGTGTGGACAAATTTTTTTTTGCCATGGAGTTCATAGTTACGAAGTACACGCAAAAATATAACTTGCAGAAAGTAAGGTAAAAAGGTGGTTCTTGAATCGGGTACAGGCTAACAAAACCACCGGAGAAAAATTACAAATCCTTAAATACCGAAACGTTGGTATCTTCGCTGAACTCAACAGAGAATCCGAGCTTCCTGAAAACAGCAATCATTGCCTTGTTGTCTTTGGTGGTTTCGGCATATACCTTCTTGAAGTTGTTTTGCCTGGCAATTTCTACGCAGTATTCGGTAAGCATTTTACCCAGGTCTTTGCCCTGCCATTCGTCTGTGATGAGTACGGCATATTCTACAATTTCAAGATCCGGATCACCGATCAGGCGGCCCACGCCGATCAGTTTTCTGCGTCCATCTTCTTCAATTTCGGCTACTATGGCCAATTCGCGGGCATAGTCGATATAGCAAAACTGGGTGGCTATCTCGTGCGAATCGAAATGGAAATTATACCGAAACCTGGAATAGATGGCTTCCTTAGAACAGCTTCCCAGCATATCGAGCCAAAGCGGCTCATCTTCAGGTTTGATGGGGCGGAGCAGGCTTTTGGTTCCATCGCCCAGGGTTGTTTCTTTGATGTATCGTTCAGGGTAGGGGCGGAGAATAAGGTGTGAAAATTCCGGCACAGGATTTTTCAAGGTTTCTTCATCCAGAACAACCTGTGCGTCCAGAGCAATCACCTCTTTATCCGTAACCATCAGCGGGTTGATATCCAGCTCTTCAATTTCCGGATAATCAGCAGCGAGGTACGAAAGGCGAATCATCACCTCGATAAGTTTATCGGTATTTTTGGGTGTACTTCCACGATAACCTTTCAGCAAGGGGTAAATTTTCAACGATTCGATCATCTGGCTGGCCAGGCTTTCGTTGAGTGGCGGGAACTCGAGGCGTTGATCCTGGATCAGCTCTGCTTCAGCTCCACCCATGCCAATCAAAATCACCGTACCGAAGATCGGGTCTTTCTTAATTCCCAGGATCAACTCTACCGAATCCATTGTATTGATCATTTTCTGAACTGTGATTCCGTTGATGTTGATACCCGGGCGTTTCCGGTTTACTTTTTCAAGCATGCCATGGTATGCGGCCCTGAGCATTTCTTCATTTTCAATATTAAGTACCACACCACCAATCTCCATTTTGTGGGCCACCTCCGGTGAATCTATCTTTAATACCACCGGGTAGCCGATCTCCTGAGCTACCATCACTGCATCTTCAACTTCATGCACCATGCGTGGTTTTGTGGATTCTATGCCATAAGAGTTTATCAATCCTTTGGCATCGGCAACCGACATGACTTTTTGTTTGGGAAATACTTTTTCCAGGAAATACTGACGCTGGGTTTGCCTGTCGTAATGGAACGCAACCGGAATTTCCTTTGGTGTTTCGTAAAGTGCTTCCATATTCCGGGAATAGTCCACAAGGGTCATAAATGCCCGGATAGCCTGTTCGGGTGTACGGTAAGCGGCAATGCCCGATTTGTTAAACAGGTTCATGGATTCGCGCATGCTTTGGCCTCCAAGCCAGGTGGCCATTATTGGTTTTGATGTGCCTTCGGTAAGCTCAATAATTTGACGAGCTGTTTCTGTTGGCCTCGTCATGGCTTGTGGTGTAAGGATAACGAGAACCGCATCAACTCCGGGATCATTCATCACGATCTCGGTGGCTTTGGCCACGCGATCTGGCGGGGCGTCTCCCAGCACATCAACCGGGTTGTTGTGCGACCAGAAATGAGGTAACGCATCATTGAGTTTCTGCATGGTGTCTTCGCTGAGTTTGCATAACCGCCCGCCACGAACGATGAGGCTGTCGGTGGCCATTACGCCCGGTCCACCTGCATTGGTAACAATGGCCAGGTTGGGTCCCTTTGGTATTCTCTTGCGTCCAATAAAATCTGTGAAATCGAAAATGTTTCCAATATTGTAAACCCTGGCCACACCGGCCCTGCGGAACAAGGCATCGTAAATGGCATCTTCGGAAGCCATGGCCCCGGTGTGCGATGCTGCTGCCTGTGCCGATTCCGGGAAACGACCGGCTTTGTAAACAATAATAGGCTTTTTACGGGCAAATGCCCTGGCGGCGGTAACAAATTCCTGGGCAAATGAAATGGATTCCACATAAAGCACAATGGACTTGGTGCTGGCATCCTGGCCAAAATAATCAATCAGGTCTCCAAATCCAACATCCATGGTATTCCCGATGGAAACAAAATAGGAAAAACCGATATTCTCGCCCATGGCCCAATCGAGCACTGCTGTGCACAATGCTCCGGACTGGGATATAAAAGCAACACTTCCTTTTTGCGGCATGCTGTTGGCAAAGCTAAGGTTGAGCCTCTGATTGGGAACAATAATCCCAAGGCAGTTTGGCCCGATAACACGCATCTGGTATTTTTTTACGATATGCTTCACCTTGTTTTCCAGCTCTTTTCCTTCTGCTCCAATTTCTTTAAAACCGGCCGACATGATTATAACACCCTTGATGCCGGCTTCGCCACACTCCTCCACGATATCCGGAACGGCACTGGCATTTGTTGTGATGACGGCAAGGTCAGGAGTTTTGGGAAGGCTTTTTACACTGGGGAAGCATGAAATGCCAAGCACGGCTTCATGCCTGGGGTTCACGGGGTAAACTACACCGCGGAAACCACCGCCAACAAGGTTGCGCAAAGTGAGGCCACCAACTGAGTTTGGATCTGCTGCAACACCAATAAGCGCAATTCGTTTTGGCCTGAATATACTGTTGAGTTTTCTTATGCCCATGGCATTAATTTATTTCTGGTTGTTAATTCATTCACAAAATTAAACGAAATTTTTTGCTTTTCGTAAATGGTTTGACAATGCCAGAAGTTTAATATTTAATTAATACAGAAGCCAAACCAGGATCAGTGGCAGTTAGTTGCCAATGAATAAAAATTAGAAAAAAGATAGAATACGAACCGTGCTAATCTATTCAGGCTGTTGATCGTCATCCTGATCGGCCTGGAATTTGAAGCCCAGCCGTTTGCCGGTGCGAATCTTCATGTTGTCGAGGGTGGTCTGTATCTGATGGACGGTAAGTAGTTTCACCTCTTCGTATGGCGGGGTGAGCAAATCAAAATTCAGGGTGTATTTTATGGCCGAAGTAATAATACTTTTTGCAGCTTCATTATTCATTACTGCAATATCAAAGCTTTTAAACAGCAGGCCGATTTCCCGTTTCCCTTCGATGAAATAGTGGTTTTCTTTGTTGATGAAAACCCGGCCAATGAGGTAGCCCAGGTCGTTGATGCGTTTGTATTTAAAAGAATCGCCCAGGAAATTATAAATGTTGATGATCCCACAATAGGATCGCTCCCTGTCTTCTCGGATATAAGGCAATTTCATTACCTCGTGGTTGCGGGGAAATTCAAACACATTGGTGTGCATCATAAAAATGAGGATATCTCCGGCAAATTTCAGTTCCACTTCAAACTCGCCCCGGTTTTTATATTCGAAGGGTATGTGTGAGCCTTTCTGGACTGTGGAAGCCTGGTATGCAGCTACCAGTTGCCTGATAACACTTTTGAATGATGTAAAAGTTTCGTAGGTGTTTTTATAAACATTTTGCTTCAGGATAGCCTTGCCGGCAATGGAACCAAACAGTTCCCGGTCTTCAGTTCTTTTTTGCATAACGTCACCTTTGATTCTGTAACTCGCTATTCGAAGGTAAAAGTAAGCATAAAAACCTTCGATCGGAGCGATTCGATACTTTCAGTGTAAAGATTATCCTCCCGGAGCAACATATCTCTAAAACCATAGGACATGGAAAGCTCCACCCCAAACTTAAACCAGTTCATATAAAAGTCAAGGCCTGCGCCAACCATGCCATAAGTGTCGGTTCGGAACAGCTTGGGGTCATAATTGTTTTGATCATCCTTATTGGCCTGGGATGCCAGGTCAAAGCTTAATTTGGCACCACCTATCACATAAGCCCGCATGTTATGATCACGTTTTGATTTGTATTTTAAAAATAACGGGAATTCCAGAAAAGTTGAGTTGATCTCCTTTGGAATTGTAATTATTGAATCACCAAAAAGGAGCTGGTTGTTTTCATCATAAAGCACAACATCATATTCCAGCTCACGCCGACCAAATGATAAGGTGGGGATAAACCTGAGGTTAAAGTATTCGCCTAATCTGAGATCGCCAACAATCCCCACTGAAAAGCCCGGGATGGCATTTGCTCTTATTCCGTAAACCCTTGCGCCTTTTGCCGCCCTGAGGTCGGGATCGCCCGGAACAGAATCTCCACTCCAGTAGGTCATATATAAATCTTCCTTCGCTTTTACGATGAAATCCATCTCGTTGGCTACCAGGGTAAACCCAAAATGCAACGTTTCAAAATCATAAAGTTTGAGATTGGGAACTTTGTTGATTTGTGAAAATGTGGTGGTCGTAAAGATGAAGGAAAAAATGAAAAATGCCCCTAAAACCTTAAATATCTTCAAATGACGCCTGTTTTAAAAAATTCAGTGACATAACGGGGGTTGCATATTTTTATTTTTTGCCGGTGTAAATAGAGGCAATGCCAAAAGTTAGTGGCCTGATGAATGTGGATGAAAATCCGGCTTCCTCCAGGTACTGTGTAAATGCCCTGCCCGAGGGAAAATATCCCACCGAATCAGGGAGATAAGTATAGGCATGATTGCTGCGCGAAACCCATTTGCCCACCAAAGGCAAAATGCGTTTAAAGTAAAATGTGTAAAGTTGTTTTACCGGAAACCGGGTAGGATTGGAAAACTCCAGAATTATGATGAGTCCGTCTTTTTTCAGTACGCGGTTCATCTCTTTCAGCCCCTGCTGCAGGTTTTCAAAGTTGCGCACCCCAAAGGCTACCATGGCTACATCAAAGGTTTCATCGCTGAAAGGGAGCGATTCCCCATCGGCCTGTTTAAGGTAGATCAGGTTTTCGAGACTTTTCTTTTTTAGTTTGAAGCCCTGATATTTGAGCATCTCACCCGAGATATCCACGGCGTCGATCCTCCTGGGCTTTAGCCGGGATGCCGCAATGGCCAGGTCTCCCGTGCCGGTTGCAACATCCAGGATACGATCGTGCCGGTGTTTTTTAATGAGCCGGATAACCTTGTTTCTCCAGGTGATATCTATGCCTGCAGAAAGCAGGTGGTTGAGGAGATCGTAGCGGGGTGCAATGCTGTTAAACATTTCCCGCACCTGATCTTTTTGTGCAATGGTGGGTTTTGCTTTTTTTTCTGATTGCACTGAGGTATTGTTGATATTTTCTGTTTTTGTTGTCAAGGGTTAGCTTTTGGGTTTAGAATTTAAGGTTGGAAGTTTCGGCCAGGAGTTTTTCGCGGTCAACCGGAACGACGCCTACATATTCGCAAACCTGCCCGCCGGCAAGATTGCTGAGTGCGGCAATTTCCATATCCGGTAATCCGGCAGCCAAACAGAGCGTGGCAACGCTGATTACAGTATCGCCGGCACCCGACACATCGGCAATAGACCGGAGGTGGGCCGGTATTATTTTATCTTCGTATCCGCTGTTTTTCAGCCGCCGGCTGATGATAACACCCAACTCCGAAAGCGTAACAAGCACAAGTTCTACATTGTGCTTTTCATGAATTTGCCGCACCGCTTCCCGAAGTTTTTCACCGTCAGTTTTTTCAAATTCGAATGCCAGGCCTTCCTGCAATTCCTTGAGGTTGGGTTTAAACATGGTGAGGTTGCGGTATGCGTTGAAGTTTTTCTTTTTTGGATCAACGGTAACCGGGATGTTTTGCTTATTAGCCAGAGCAATGACGTGGTCGATCAATGCTGCAGAAATAACACCTTTATCATAATCCTGGAAAATGATGGCATGAATTTCCTGCTCCTGAATCATCGTTTCGATGATGTGTTCAAAGGTTTTTAGATCCTCACCGGTCAGCGGTTTGGTATCTTCTTCATCAACCCGGAGCATTTGTGTGTTGTTGCCGATTACCCTGAATTTGGTGGTGGTAATCCTGCTTTTGCTACGAAGCATGCCGCCATTGTAAAGGTCATTCTCCTTTAATAATCCCTCGAAAGTCTCAGCTTTTTCATCCTGCCCGATCACGGAGCACAAAACGGGCCTGGCGCCCATAGCCCTGATGTTGAGGGCCACATTTGCAGCGCCACCAAGCCGGTTGGTGCGTTTGTTCACAGCTACGATTGGTACGGGAGCCTCAGGTGAAATCCGGTTCACTTTCCCGAAAAGGTATGAATCGATCATCACATCACCGATGATCATGATGTTCATATTTTTAAAACTATCGAATACCGCTTTGGCGTCCAAGGTGTTTGCGATTGTCATATTCAAATTTTTTCGGCAAAAGTAGCGAAACAATAACAATGGATATCTGAAAAAGTTGGGCGCACGAATCAATTGGGAAAAGTCCTCTTCAGGTGTTTTCGTGC
>JAGYLT010000069.1 GCA_018400545.1 Bacteroidales bacterium | reverse complement strand
GCTTCGTCCTGTAAACTTTCGGTGTTTTTTTCTGATGATTTATCCATAGAATCATTACTTGAGTTATTCGACCGGCACCCGATAATGGTGCTGAAAGCTGAAACAGCCATCATGATCAGAATGCCTTTTATAATTGATTTTAGTGCCATGATTTTGCTGATATGGTTAGTACTTCAATTTTTCGTTTTTATCCCAAATACCCCAAAATGCTCCCAAATCTCCTTCGGCTTCAATTTTCCAGGTTTCATCAAACGATGAAAAATAAAACATTTCAATATCATCTTCCAATGACCATAGCATGCTGTTGATAAAATAGACGAGTGCGTTTTTATCAGAAGGCACGGCACCATAAAACTTGTTGCCTTTGTTGGGCCAACCCGTTTCGGTGATAATTACTTTTTTGCCATTGGCTGCGCTTACCGCCCTTCGGTACATATCCTTCATGTAAACCAGTGAATAGTCCAGCATACAGCCTTCCCAGAATGGATAGCAATTGGAGAGGATTACATCGCAGGCTTCAGTAATTTTTGGCCGTGCTTCAAATTCGTAATATGCATCCACGTACCCTACCGAAACCTCAGGAATTTGCTGTTTTACAAAATCAAGGTAGTTGAGCAGTTCTGCTTCGGTGCGGTCGCCACGGTACATCACCTCGTTGCCTACCGCAGCAATATCCACTACTCCTTCTTTGGAGAGGCGAACCAGGTTTTCGATTTCCTTTTCATTAATCTTTTCATCTTTTCCAATCCAGGCACCGACCAAAGTTTTCAGGCCATTTTCCTTTGCGATACGCGGTATAAGCTCATTGCCGTCGGTACATGAAAACGAACGGACCCATTTTGTGTAGGGTTTAATAATTTCGATTCGTTTGCGAACCTGCTCTTCGGATAGCTGCGATCCGGGCTGCTGCCCCTCAAGGTAAGGGCTGAAGCACAAGCCGTGTATCTTCCTTTTTAATACTTCATGAAAGAGGTCTAACAATTCTTCGTAAGTCTTATTGCCGGCTTCGATGCCTGTTAAGGCGTGAACTTTATTTTTATTTACTGACACGATTTTACAATTTTGATTGAATTTCTACTTTTTCTACTTCTCCGTTTCTGCTAAAAATCAGGCTGCTGATCCGGTGATTAAGTGATGTGCCTGATATTTCTTCGGTACTTCCATCCGAATAATATACCGTGACCATATCCCTGGAGCTTTTATGAATTAAAAATGGAACCATACAAAATGTAAAACCCAATTGCCCTTTTTCAAGCGCGATTTGTTTCAGGGTTCCGGCGATGGCGTAATATTCGAAGCTTTGGCTGGTTTTCAGAATTTCTTCGGTATTGATCAGAGCAGGTTCAAACACGATGTTCCCTTGTGACACCCTGAGCCCCAACTCTCCGAGACGTGAAATGACGTCTTCTTTAACCTGACCTGTAAGCCCGGGCTGCTTAACGCCGGCGTTGGCCGGAGTATGCGAATAGGCATCGGTTGGAAATGCACCGTAGAGGTCGGGTGATTTATACAAACCAATACCGGCTTTAATTTCATAATAGTGTTCCTTGAGCCGGCCCAGCACTTTTTTGCCGGCACCTTCGTCAACTGCTTTGAAGAAACATTCCTGGGTGGCCAGCAGCAACTTCGAAACCATGTGCCAGTAAATGGAGCCGAGGCCTTCGTACCCGTAAAAAGTTCCTGACCGGCCGGTAAACGACTGATGGTCGAAGACTTCCTCGTAAATTTCCAGAAGGTGTTCCTTCTCTTCTTCGATAAGATGGCTATAACTGCCCACGCGTAAATTATCCAGGGCTTCCTTCAGCACATCGGCATTCCTGAAGGTTCCGTTAAAATGATACTCGCCCAGCGCATCTTTTTGAATAATGGACGTTTCGCCGTCCTGCACAAGTTTTTTTAGCAGTGCCGATGATTCCACTTTTTCTTCGGGAATCCAGTTCTTCTCCATAAAATCGGGCAGGATGCGATCAGGATAAAGCATGTAGCTGTACTGATCCTCCCTGAACATTTCGCTTTTCTTAAGGGCATCGAGCACCTCAAGACTTTCCGGAACCGACAACAAGCCTGCGCTCAATACGGCAACCTGGCCTTCGAGCATCTCATACAAATACCGGATTGAAATTCCGGTGGGCTTTATCGAGATTAAATTATAGGCATGATACAAAGAATCCTTGCGCTTATTTGCACGAATGGTATGATCGATATACTTGAGGCTAACCCTGATAAAGGCAACCAGATTCTTCACATGAAGTGCACGTTTTTCCCCCGAAAAAGAATAGGCATATACCTCGTTTCTGAATTTTGAATGTGCCTGCCCGAGATGCTCGGCAAACTGAAGCCTTTCAGAATCTGAGAAACTGTTGTTGAGCAGTGTGGTATTATCTTTAAAAATACGATGGATGGCATCAAATAAAAGCGCAACCTCTTCAGAAACATCGATGCTGTTTACAGAAACACTGCTCAATTTATTATCCCAGAATTTGAGGAACCTGCGGAGATAATAAAGCGTAACCATGGAGGTTCCGTTTCCAACCAGCGCATTGTTGGCATCGTTCCATTCGGGGCGCTGGGTGTTCATCCAGATACCGGCTTCAGGAATAAAATTACTGAGTTTTGACAGGAGTGTTACTAAAATTTTTTCGGTGAGGTTCACTTTGTAAATCTGATCGCCCTGCTTGCTTTTAAGCAGCCTGGCATCAGCGCCAAGATGGCTTGCCTCAGTATTGATCCGATCGTTGAGGGCATAGTCGAAAACTACGGTATCCTTGGGATTTTTTATGATTTCAGCGTAGGGTTTTATCCTGTAGGGAACATTGGCATAGGTGAAGTTGTCACTTGTGAGCAGCCTGTCCAGATTTCCGGGATGAAACTGATCAGAAACCTCCAACAGCTTTTGCAGATAAATAATCTGGTGATCACCCCAGTAACCGATGTAGGCCCAGGGATCGCCGGGTTCGGGCACTTCCCAGTCGATGCCGTTGCGCATGATGCGATAAGGATTATACCCGTCGATGGTGGAAGAATTCACAAACTTGGAAATAATCCCTTCGGTAAATTCAGGGAAAGCATAACTGAGTGCCTCCCAGTTTTGAAAAATATCGCGCCAGTTGCCTTCGTAATTAAATTTTACAGAACCGTCATCATTTTTTGTTTCGATGGAAAACTGATTCCATGGCCGGCTCGGATCGCCATGACGGCGGCTGAAGGTTAGCGGCAGATATTCGCTGGCTATTCTTTGAAGATCAGCGTCACCGGTTTGTGTTGATTTTTCAAGAAGGCCGGCGTACGATATTTTTTCAGGCAGGTTATCCAGCCAGGCCTGATATTCTTTGGTGATCAGGCGGTTGATCTGCCAGATGTACAGCCTGAAATCCGATTTGTCGATTTGATAATTATCCACAAAAACACCCCCGCGCATAATATTGAAAAGTGTATTTGTGTAATGGCGGGCAAAGCAGATTTCGGTGTTGGTAACCTGGAACCCGTCGGCCTGCGAAACCATGCGCTTCAGGTTAATGGTCCCTTTATCGATATCGGTATTGATTAAGGCTTTCAGGTTTTTCTCTTTTCCAATTTTATGATTCAGATTTGCAACCTGCGTTGAACTTTGATTGATTTCGGCAATAGTAAACCAGTCTTTTTGTTCATTGGCCTTGAGCACCAAACTGGTATTGATGAAGTATGCTCCACGCCTGGCCCGGATGTGATATTCTGATTCGACCGATTCTCCTTTTTTAAAGTATTCAACCTGTTCTTCCGAAAGCAGTATTTCATAATCCTGATCCAAACCCGCCGACCAAACCGCTGTGGCAAAAAGCGCTTCACTGGGTTCGGCCCTGTCAACCGGAATTGCGCTCAGCATATACAAACCGAGCGAACTGCCTTCTACCCTTTCGTTTTTCTTGTAGGCATCGGCAAGATTGCTGTATTCGTTTTCAAAAACATAACCTACACCATGAGGCAGAATGTTTTGAATTCCATCGAGCACCTCCAGCTTAACGGGTTTATCTCCAAGATTGACTACGGATGATTTTTTCACAAAACCATATTTTTCGCTGTTGTACCATCCATATCGAAAACAAAGTCCCAGGTCGTGATTTACTTCCTCGAAAATGATTTTATTCCCGTAAATACTTTTATAGATATTTCGGCTGACATGATAAAACTTCAGGGAATCCTCCATAAAAGGCTCCCACAAAGCCCGGCCATTTTTTTGTTCCACAAGAAACCAGGAATGACTTCCGGTTTTCCCTTTATAGTCATGAATTTTATCGACGGTAAAATACGGGAACAAAGCGTTGTCCCGGTCTTTCCTTCCCGCCGATAATGATCCGTTGCTGGAAATAAACATCCAGTGGTCGGAATCGCTAACGATGCTGATAAAGAAATCGGGCATCTGATGGTAATTACCAATCTGGTAATATTTTTCACCTTCAATCTCAACAAATTGTCCGGTAACTTCTGTGTGCACTTCGTTTATTTGATTCTTTCCAAGAAAAATGGCTTGCTTTTTCATAAGTTGTTCAGGTTCAATATCTGTTTTCACTATTTCACATAAAAGGGAATATTGGCTGTTGCCGCATTGTTATTCCCATCAAAAACATATACAAACAGGCGATATTCGCCGGGCTCCTCAGGTGCCGCAATTTCACAGCTATTACCTGTTGTTTCATTGCTGCAAACAACTTCCTGTTTGGGTTCATAATCGCCACCATCGCTTTGCTGATCCCGTGGTACTTCGGGTAATATTTCCCATAAGTAATTTAATGGATCATTTTCAGGATCGGTGGCTTTAACAAGACCCTTAATTTTTTCGGCACTTTGCAGATGGATATTTTGTGAAGCCGTTTTTCCGTTAAGGAAAAAACTCTGCAATTGTGGCGCCCTGTTTTCAGGCCACCGGCCGGTCCACATGTTTTGCATCACATCTACCGATTCGGTTTTTTCGCCGGTTTCCAGAAACATGCCATACCATGTGGGCGTCCGCTCCTGCTTTTGACCCCACAAAAACACAAACGACCCAATACATCTGGCGCTGTCGGCAGCAATGTATTTTTGGTAGCGCTTTTTATAATTCAGTGCTTTTACGTGGCTGTTTTCTTCGATGGGGCGGTTCCATTCGGTTTGCGGTACTTCCCAGTGGCCGGTGACGCCCCACTCAGTTACGGCATATGCACCTTTGTATTTTGTTGCCTCAAGGTAGGCCGGAAGTTTTTTAATACTGCCGTATAACTGTAAACTTATAAAATCGAGCGACGGGCACTGCTCAGCAACAGCATCAACATCCCGTGGGTTGGCACCGGCCAGCATGGTGGTGGTGAGATGATTGGGATCAACTGCATTTATCATTTCAGCAATTTCATTCACAGCATCCCAAACTTTCCGGTTTGTATAACGCAAATTCAGCTCATTACCGATTCCCCATGCCAGCAAAGCCGGATGGTCTTTAAATTTCAGCACCTCTGCTTTTATTTGTTCAAGCTGTTTTTTTACGGCTTCCTCGTCATCATAATCAAACCCGTGCCTTTCGCGCGCAACATCGAGCCCCATCACCACCTTCAAACCATTTTCATGGGCTGCATCCAGTTTTTCCTTTCCGGTTAAGAATTTATCTCCGGTACGCCAGGTTCTGATTGTATTTCCGCCATGCTCGGCCACCGAAGACGGATCGCGCCCTTCAAATCCGGCACCTTTCATGTAAAATGGTTCACCATTAACATAGACACGAAAACCATCCGCCTCTTTCTTTAATTCTGCTTTTACCGGCAACATGCCATTATCGTTTCCGGCGTTGCTGCAAGCTGCCATGACAACAATAAGTAATATGAAAGCCAATATTTTTGTAATGATTCTTATCATATTTTCTGTTTAAGTCTTTTTAATCAGCATAGTTTCAAGTTCTTCGAGAGATTTATTTTTGGTTTCAGGAAGTACGGTGCCAATAATAGCCAGCCCAACAACGGCAAAAAGCCCATAAATCAGGAAAGTTAGCGCGCTCCCCAGCGTTGCAAGTTCCCACGGGAAAATGAGCTGCACGAGAAAACTAACCCCTGAATTGATAAACCCGACCAGGGATATGGCAATCCCCCGTATATAATTGGGAAAGATTTCGGAGAACAGCACCCACATCACCGGGCCAAGCGATATAGCAAATGAAGCCACAAATCCGATGATCGCGATTAAAACCAGCCATGAATTCATATTGGTGGCAGCGCCCATCAGATCAGATTCAATTTTTTTTGCTTCTTCATTGCCGAATACATTTTGAATCTCCTGTTTGAATTTAACATCGCTGTGAAATGTTTTTCCACTGAATTGGGTCAGCTTAGCGCGATCGATATGCGCAGGGAGATTTGCCATCCCTTCATCGGTTAAACTATAGGTGGCATTGTAAAAACCCCAGGACAGTAAAAACATGCTGACGATAATTCCTGAAAGTCCAAACAAAAGCAAAATCTTACGGCCAAACCTATCGATAAAAAGAATGGCAAAAATGGTAAACACCAGGTTGGTCAGCCCAACAAGAATGGCCTGTGAAAATGAGGCATCCACGCCAATTCCGGTTTGCTCAAAAATCATGGGGGCATAAAAGAAAACGGAATTGATTCCGGTGATCTGCTGCAGAATGGAAATCACAATCCCAATGGTGAGCACCAGCCTTAATGCGGGTTTAAATAATGCAGACAACGGCACATTTTTCTTTTTTGTATCATCCGAAATACTGGCTTTTACAGCCTTAATATCCTGTTCGGCCTGTTTTTTTGATGACACCCTCAACAGTATCAGTAATGCTTCCTCCGCCCTGTTTTTCATAATGAGCCAGCGCGGGCTTTCAGGCACGGTAAATAGGAACCCGAAATAGAGTATTGCCGGCAACGTTTCAAGCCCGAGCATCCAGCGCCATTGATACCTTTCGAAACCCAGGGTTTTCACCCAGGAAATATCTGACTGGCTCAATTGCAAAATCAGATAGTTGGTAAAAAATGCCGTAGAAATCCCGATTACGATATTGAGCTGGTTAAACGAAACCATTGTTCCACGCATGCGCGGAGGCGAGATTTCGGCAATGTACATCGGTGCGATAATCAATGAAGCACCCACCCCGAGGCCACCAATCATCCTGGCGATGACCAGAGAAATGAAATCAGGTGCAAGTGCCGAACCTATGGCAGACACGGCATAAAGCGCTGCGGCCAGATTCAGAATGGGTTTACGTCCGTAGGTTGCAGAGAGCGGCCCGGCCAACATCATGGCCAGCGTTGCGGTAAGGGTAAGCGAACTAACAGCCCACCCAAGTTCGAGTTTGGTGAGGTTGAACTCGGGTTCGATAAACTTTACAACACCTGAAATCACAGATGCATCAAAGCCCATGAGAAATCCTCCGAGGGCTACGATCAATGAAACTTTTACAGTGTATCGTTTTTGTTTATCCATGCTATGTTTTCATAAAATCGAATTCAGATGCCGATGGCGGGTGATTTGTTATTCGTTAATGAGTTATTGGTTATTAAGTTATAGGTTACTGAGTTATTCGTTAATCGTTATTTGTTACTGAGTTGGTTATTCCTTTAAATTTCCAAGCATCAATCTCCAGGACAAAACAGACCATGCGATTGATGCCGGCCTGGCGGAAACATCGTTTCAACAGCTTTGGAAAACGTAAAATGTTTATCCCTCCTCTTTTTGATAAACACGCACTTAGTCAATTTCCATGGCTTGTGGAAATGCAGTGGTATAAAACCGGGCTTCCCGGTTTCCCCGTCCGGCATCATTCCCTTACTGGTCGTAATCCCATTTGGAAGAATCCGGTAAGCCCGTATAGTTGAACTCATCCTGCCATACCAGCTTATACTTTCCTGATTCCTGAATGTAATTTCCTGAATTACATGAACCCAGTGCTAAAACAAAAAGTATAAGCCAGTATTTATGCATGATGACACTTTTGTTTTGCTTTATTCTGAATAAACCCTAACCCAGTCAACCTGCATGGTTTGCGGGAAATCTGTACAACACGGGTCGCCAGGCCAGTCGCCACCAACTGCCAAATTAAGAATAATGAAAAAGTTTTGCTGGAATTCACTCAATTCCGAAGGCGTGATATCAGCTACAAAATATTCGTTGCCATCCATGTAAGCGCGAACTGATTGTTCATCCCATTCAATTCCGAAAACATGGAAATTATCAGCAAAAATTCCACTCGGCAGTGTATATGATTGACCAAAGTCAACCTTCTGATTCTGGGTGTCATCCCACCAGTGCATAGTTGCATGACAAGTGTTATCGCTATTTGGTTCATCATCACCACCAACCATTTCCATGATATCTATCTCACCACAATATGGCCAGCCAACTTCACTAAAGTTTGCGCCCAGCATCCAGAAAGCAGGCCACATGCCCTTTCCAGACGGAAGCTTGATGCGCGCCTCGATGCGGCCATATTTAAAGTCGTATTTACCCTGGGTAGTCATACGCGCTGAAGTGTATGCGTCTCCGCCTTCATCAATTGCAGTAATTGTTAGAAGCCCATTGTCAACATATACATTTTCTTCAGCGTCAGTGTATGTCTGAAGCTCATTATTGCCCCAGCCACCGCCGCCAAGTTCCATAGTCCATTTTGTTGGATCGGGGCTGCCGGTGTTAATAAATTCCTCCCTCCAAACCATATTTGGGTCATAATCCGGGTCATCTGCTGAGATGGACACGGTTTGTGTATCGGTAAATACATCATCGGACAGCCGGGCACTTAATTCTATTTCATAAGTTCCGGCAAAAGCAAAGTACTCGGTAAATGTTTCTAAATCTCTGATGGGATCGCCACCATTAACAGTCCA
Organism: Bacteroidales bacterium; assembly: GCA_018400545.1. The sequence continues at coordinate 1,131 of JAGYLT010000069.1, read as the reverse complement.
TGTAATAGAATCCCAAACTCCTAATGAAGTGTTGGTAATCTGAACAAAATTTGGATAAACTTCGTAGGGCTCTGCTGTGAAACTAACCTGTACATTGTTTTCGTTGATGCCAACAGATTTTGTAACTGCTTTACTTTCTCCGTAGTAATTTGTTACCTGCATGGTAACATCGTAGGTGCCAGCAACCGAGTAAAAAACTTCCGGTTGTGCTTTTTTGTCGATTATTGTGTCAATTTCACCATTTCCATAATCATAAATGATCCAATAATATTCGCCAGTAGATTGGTTGGTGAATTTTACGTAATTTTCTTCTAACATTTCGAAGCTAAAATCGGCGTTGAAGCCGGGCACATCGTCTTCTTTTTCGCAGGCTGCTATTCCAAGCATAATAACCAGTGTTACTATTGGAAATAGAAATCTTGCGAAATTTATTTTTCTATTGTAAAAAGCTATCATTTTCATTTTATATCTTATTTTGATAATTAATGTTTATTTTTTCTCATAAAGATTTGTAAGGAGGCAAGCAGGAAGAGAACTAAGATCCTGCTTGCAACGCTTACAATTCATCAAACCAAACTCCGCATTATGAGAAAACTACAACAATGCATTTTTTTTATCAATTATTCTGGTTTTACACTGGTAAATTTGTGATACCATGCACCGGCAGTACCTTGTTCAATCCTGACTTCAAGGGTGTTTTCAGTTACAGAAATGATATCGTAGGTGCTAGCACCAACCCACCAGCACATGAAACCACCACCGGAAATGGTGAAGGCCGTTCCACGATATTCACCAACTTCAGCGGCTATGGTTGAAGATGGGGCAAAGCTTACATTCCTAACACCGGTCACAAAATCTTCTGTAAGCTCTGGCAATCCACCAATGTCATAACATTGGTCACCGGGTACACTAAGTTCGTCAGCATATAAACCCGGTACAAAGGCCGGCCCGCTTAATTGCTGGAAGGTCATCCCATTTTCTGTTTTTGTGAAAACCATTTCCACATCATACATACATGCTTTCTCTACATCGAATGCACCAATGCTCCACCAGTTAGGCCAGGTAAATTCTGCGTTACCATAGTCATCAGTAACAGGGCCAAGACCAACATGGGCAGGCTGATCATAAGCC
>JAGYLT010000068.1 GCA_018400545.1 Bacteroidales bacterium | reverse complement strand
CATTCCAGGGTATTCTCGTTGCACTGATTTCCTCGCTGGTGATCGCCATACCGGGAGCCATTTTTGCCAAAGACCTATTGGGATTGATGGGTATTGGTGGCGAAATCGCCGAACAATTTGCTGTTTATACGGCTATCATGCTCGGCGGAAACACGGTGATCATGCTGCTTTTCGTGATCAACGCCGTATTTCGCAGTGCCGGTGATGCCGCTATTTCCATGCGTGTGCTCTGGATGGCCAACATCATCAACCTGATACTCGACCCCATATTGATTTTTGGCTTTGGCCCCATTCCGGCCATGGGCATTGCCGGTGCGGCCATAGCTACAACTATTGGTCGTGGGATAGCAGTCGTTTATCAACTTTATATGTTGTTCAGTGGTAGCGGCAGGATTCAGTTCAGGTGGAAAGACCTGAAGGTGGATTTCCCGCTTATGGGTAAATTAATTAAAATTAGCCTGGGCGGGATCGGACAAACCATCATCGCTACATCAAGCTGGATTGGCATGGTGCGGATTATTGCCGAGTTTGGCAGCGATGTGGTGGCAGGTTATACCATCGCCATCCGGATTGTAATTTTCTCGCTTTTACCTTCATGGGGAATTTCCAATGCCGCTGCAACACTGGTAGGGCAGAACCTGGGCGCCAATAAGCCTGATCGTGCCGAGCGATCCGTTTGGGCTACCGGCAAAGTCAATATCATCTTGCTGGGGTTAATCGGGCTAATATTCATTTTTATTCCGGAATACTTTATTCGGTTCTTTATTTCCGATCCGGCAGTTATATCTGTTGGCGCAAGGGCGCTGCAAATTGTGAGTTTCGGATTTTTGGCCTACGGGTTCGGTATGGTGTTGATCAATGCTTTCAACGGAGCCGGAGACACCCGAACCCCGACACGGATCAACCTGATTTGTTTCTGGCTGATCGAAATACCATTGGCTGCGTTTTTGTCCTTTTACACCGGATTGAATGAAAACGGCGTTTTTTATGCCATCGTCATTGCGGAAACCTTGCTGGTTATCCTTGCATTTTTCCTGTTTCGTCAGGGAAAATGGAAATTGAATAAAGTATAATTTTCAATTACCGGAAGCAACGCAATAAAAATATTTGGGGAGACTTCCGGTCATACCTTTTGTTGTATGGATTTTCGTTTATTTTGCCCTATAAAATTATCATGATATGCGTGATGCAATTCGTTTACTGACCGAAAAACTGATTTCCTGGTATCAGGACATTGTCCTTTTCCTGCCGAATTTTATTGTAGCGTTAATTCTGTTAATTCTGGTGATCATCTTTTCCAGGCTGCTTAAAAAACTATCACAGAAAGTTATTTTACAGTTTACGGATAACATACCGATAACCAATTTCTTTACCAGCTTAATTCATTATGCTTTCCTGATTTTTGGTTTACTGCTGGTACTGGGTGTTTTGCAGTTGGATAAAGCAGTAACATCTATTCTTGCCGGTGCCGGGCTTGTAGGTTTGGCAATTGGCTTGGCATTCCAGAATCCGATTAGAAATACAGTATCTGGCTTTTTGATGTCGTACCGTAAATTTTACCGGATTGGCGATTGGGTAGAGACAAATGGTTATTACGGTTTTGTGGAAAAAATTGGAATCAGGGTTTCCCATATCCGGTTAACATCCGGCGAACTGGTGGTACTGCCGAATGATGCTATCGTGAATAATGCTTTCAAAAATGTTTCTATTGGGGGCAGGCGGGCGGTTATTCTTAAAGTTGGGATATCTTATGGTGAAGACCTTGAAAAGGTGGAAAATGTTGTGCGTAATGCGATTATCGAAAAAGTAGAGCATATCAAAGCCGAAATTCCGGAGGTTTATTTTGAAGAGTTTGGCAATAGTTCCATCAATTTTATGTTGAGGTTCTGGATTGATAAAGTAGATGAAAAACGGTTTCTTCATATCAGAGGAGAAGCGGTTAAAGCCATCAAAAAAGCATTCAACGAAAACGACATCACCATTCCGTTCCCGATTCGTACGCTGGATTTTGGCATCAAAGGCGGGCAGAAGCTTTCGGAAGTTTTGGATGAAAGGACAAGGCGGGAGGATTGATAGAAGTATGCAAAGTTTGCAATAAGCCAATAGGAGGAGATTATAAATGATTGAATGATGGAGTGATTGAATGATTGAATGATGGAGTGATTGAATGATTGAATGATGGAGTGATGGAAGGTTTGGTATAGTGAAAGTTTGGGGGATGAAGTGCTCGGTTTGATGTGGATTAGGCGCGTGGGTTTTACATCGATAAATACTAAGAGAAAAAAAAGTGACTAAAAGTCATAGGTGAACGAAGAGAATAAACGTAGAGAAAGCTTCAGAGAGCATAGCATAAAGTGCCTCCATTAGTAAAGTAACTTATAATAAATTGAAAATGACCACCAATGACCACCAATGACCACAAATGACGCCTGCAGCGCAAATGACCACAAATGACAATGAATTACCACAAATGACGCCCGCAGCGCAAATGACTACAATTGACACCAAACGCACCAATTCCATAAACAACACAATACTTAATAACTCATTAACCTTTTATCCTCCGTAGCCAATGGCGAAGGAGGACAATAACCCAATAACATAGTAACTCAATAACCATTCCCACCAAATGCAAAAAGAACTCAAAGTAGAAGTCAGATATTTAAAACTGGAAGATTACATCGACCTGCGTCATGCTATGGAACAGGCCTATTCGGATTCCACGGAGGATTACTGGGAAAAGCGCGATATCCGCAGGCTGTTGAATGTTTTTCCCGACGGGCAGCTTTGTGTGGCTGTGAATGATAAAGTGGTGGCCCTGGCGCTTTCGCTTATCATCGACTATAAAAAGTTCGGCGATAATCATACCTACGACCAGATTACCGCAAATGAAAGTTTTACCACGCACGATCCTGACGGTGATGTTTTGTATGGCATCGAGATGTTTGTTCATCCCGACTATCGGGGCATGCGCCTCGGAAGAAGGCTTTACGATGCCCGGAAAGAGCTGTGCGAAAATCTGAACCTGAGGGCGATTATGGCGGGTGGCCGAATCCCCAATTACAGCAATTATGCCGACAAAATAACGCCCCGTGAATACATCAACAAAGTGAACCGGAAAGAGATTTATGATCCGACGCTCACTTTTCAGTTATCCAATAATTTTCACGTTAAGAAAATCCTGAAAAACTACCTGCCCGATGATGAGGAATCCAAAGAATTTGCAACGCTGCTCGAGTGGAACAACATCTATTATCAGGAAAAAGAAACCCTGATCAATGCGCCGCAGCCTGTTGTCAGGCTTGGATTGGTGCAGTGGCAGATGCGAAATTTCCCAACGTTTGAAGATATGATCGACCAGGCCGAATTTTTCATCGATGCCGTGAGTGGCTATCAGGCCGATTTTATCCTTTTTCCGGAGTTTTTCAATGCACCGCTGATGTCGCCCTACAATCACCTCGGCGAAGCTGCAGCAATCCGAAAACTGGCGAGCTACACTGAGGAACTGCGTAAACGTTTTGTTGATTTTTCCATTTCCTACAATGTCAATATTATTTCGGGAAGCATGCCCTTTTTGGAAGACGGTAAATTGTACAATATTTCCTATTTGTGCCGCCGGGACGGTTCCTGGGAATCCTTCAGAAAGATACACATTACGCCCAACGAGATCGAAACCTGGGGGATGACTGGCGGCGATGCCATTCAGGTATTCGACACCGACAGTGGTAAGATCGGAATAGCCATTTGCTACGATGTGGAATTCCCGGAACTGATTCGCATCTATGCCGAGCAGGGCATGCAGATTTTGTTTGTGCCTTTCCTCACCGATACCCAAAATGGTTATTCGCGCGTGCGGCGCTGTGCCCAGGCCCGGGCTGTCGAAAACGAATGTTATGTGGCCATGGCCGGATGTGTGGGTAATCTTCCGCGGGTAAACAACATGGACATCCAATATGCGCAATCTGCCGTTTTTACGCCTTCTGATTTTGCCTTCCCAACCAACGCCATCAAATCGGAAGCTACTCCCAATACCGAGATGACGCTGATTGTGGATGTTGATCTGAACTTATTGAAAGATTTGCATCACAACGGAACGGTACGAACTATCCAGGATCGCCGTGAGGATCTCTATGAAATAAAATGGCGGAAACCCGGTAATCAGAAAAAAAGCTGATTTAGACCGCTTAATTCACAAAACTATTAATTTATGTTGCCACGTCCTTCAGGGCGTGGGGTTTATGGTCTTTATAAATTACAATGAAAAATCCTGAAAAAATTTTAAACTGATAAACTGAAATTTTCAGGATTTTATTGTGGCTTATAACATCATGTACCATCGCCCTGAAGGACGTGGGCAACGGGATCATGATAATTTGGTTTTGGATTATCCATAGGGGTTGGGATAGACTTTTTCAAAATGATACTTTTGCATTTGGCCACACATCCCAATTATGTTGTCCATTATCTGGTAAGCGCTGGCTTTTAAAAATTCGATTTAGTAATTTCAGGTAATCGATGACCCTCTGGCGACAAGGCAAAGTTGGTTAATAACACTCCTGATTTGGAGGAATAGTACTTTCAGGGGTGCAAACCACGGAGTACTTCACCATTGATGTGGATGGAACCGGCGGAACTTTATCTCTCCTGAAACACTGACACCAATTCTTGTAAGCTCCGCCAATGCATTCCCGATACTTCAAACCGGACGCAACGCCGTTTGTGGATTTACGGAAAAATGCTAAGCGATACTGTTTTTCGGGATTCATATAACACTCTGCCCGAAAAGCATAAATACCCTGATAATATGCTTGCCCAGATCAAGTGACGAAACCATTGTGGTGATACGCTCGGAAAAGGCTCCGCCCGACAAAGCTGACGAATATACTGGAAGCACAGGCAAATAATTGAAAACCCAGTGCTGGCAATACAATGCCGATGCAATTCTCATTCTAACTTCTTGATAAAAAAAAGTTGGTTATGACGTTTATTATGAAATGTTTGGAACAGCGTTGGCGAATTTTCTGTACTGTTTCTAACAAGATGGCTGTTGATCAATCCCTTGAGCTCAAAGCTGATCGATGGCAAAACCATTAAAGATACCCTGTATCTGCCCATAAAAATCCTGAAGCGCATAAAGTTGACGAACGGAAGATACAGGAGAGAGAGCACATTCAACTGCCGAAGAAGCGCGGAGTTATCCGGCAACATCATCAGGTATGCCATATTTGTCGCCGCATTAGCGCTCCAAACTGACCGGATGATATCGCCAAAGGAAGCAAAACATGTAAAGAAGGTTACGGGCAGGCGAATGGGGCAACGGAAAGTGGCAAATGCATACTGGCGCGAAGCATCTTACAGAAGGTGATGCCAAGATCAAAGAGAAAGGTGCTCAACTGTGGGCACCTGCCAGCGAAATGGAAGGATTGCTGGAGCCGGCCCTTGATGGGCACAAAATCCTATCAAGGTTTTCCGATACGATTAACGGTACATATGCTGAGATTTTAAAAGAGCGCATCAAAAATCAGGAGAAGATTATTTTGCAGATGGAAGGAAAGGTGAGCGGTGAGCGGTGAGCGGTGAGTTGTGAGCCGGGAGAGGCCCACCTTCGCTAAAGCTACGGTGGAGAATCTGAGCGGTGAGAGATGTGGGTAGTTTTTGCCATCCTTTGGTCGGATTTAGGGTATTTAGCACGCAGAAAATTATGACCAAAGAATCAGGGCACATGCACTTTTATTTGTCTTAATGTCAGATTAATTTCTTAAACTGAAATATTTCGTACTTTTACATCAACTCAAATTTACCTGCCATGAAAAAAACTTTTTACTTGTCGATTTTCTTTTTTCTGGTTTGCTTATCTGCTAAAAGTCAAACCTGGTCTCCGCCACAGCCGTTTACTTACGGCGAATCCAATAAAGCAAATGCATTTCTTGGAAATGTTTACTACTTTGATTTTGTTTTGCTCTGGGAACAAAGTACAGATTCCCTGTCAACAGCTATTTATTATCAACGCTATCTCACGGGTGACGATCCTGAAGTTCTTATTTCAGCACCCGATGTACATTACAAGAACCCGTCTATCGTAAATGCCGGGTATAATCTCGATACGGCATTTATTGTATTCCGGAAAATCACCGGAGATCAGTCGGAAATTCAATACATCAAATTTGCCACTGATGGCGGGCATTCCCAGCCAATTAATTTATCCGCCGGTGGAAATCAAAACAGTTTACTTACCACCAGTGTAGAGACATGGTCTTATGATCCATATAATGTTGCCTGGAATTCTGATGGAAATTTATTGATTTCGAAGCTGCTGCATGATGACGGGTATTTTGGCGCCACGGAGCCAGATACGCTTTTTTCCGGTGAAATTCTGGATATCAAATTTAAGTTGCCGCAAATTTACTGGATCACAACTACCGCCGATTCTGCAATATTGATGCGGTCGGAGCTGGATTATGGCCAGAGTTGGACTGACCCTGAAGAAGTTTACCGGGCTAAGAATATGGACGCCTTGCGCGGTACCAATCATCTGATGGACGACATGGTGCTGGCCTTTTCCTATGCCAATGATGAAACCTGGCACATCAACAATTATAGTTTTTGGTACAACTATTCCTGGTTTTATCCGCTGGAGTTGAGTAGCACAAAAGCATTTGATTTTGATGTTTTTTCCACATTTATTGGTGTTGACGGCGACCTGCAGATTTACCATCTGGCTTATGTGAAGGATACCCTTGGGGCACACGAAATTTTTATTAACCATGACTATTTCCCTCAGAATTTCAGCCGCTTATCCTACCTGGAAACAACCTGCCGAAACCCACAGTTTTTTCTTGGCGAAAACGAATACAATTACGGGAATTGGTGCTACATGATTTTTGAAGCTTTCGTGGACGGATACTGGCAACTGTATTATTCCCGTGCGCCGTTTACCTGGGGCAGTATTGCGGAAAAGCCGCAAATAGAAGGTGTTTCAATTTCACCCAATCCTGCAACAGATTTCATCCGAATTTATAACGAAAACTTGTCGGACCTAAATATCGAAATTTTTGATATGACCGGAAAGCGGGTTTATCAGGATGCTTTGAATCAAATTGAAAATGAGATAAAAACAGCAGGCTGGAAAAGGGGTGTTTATTTTGTAACTATCAGTCAGGAAAACAAAATGATAACCAGAAAACTGGTTTTATTCTAAACCTCATGTTTTATCCTAAAAACGACAAAAATGAAAAACACTTACAAACTTTTGCTCGTATTCTTTATACTTGCAAGCTTTGCATCTGTCATTGCACAACAACCTGATTGGTCATCACCTGCACCAATCGAAATTTCCGAAAACGACAAAACCAATGCCTGGCTTGGTAAGGCCGGAGATTTTGGTCCCATAATGTTGTGGGAAGAAGTGACTGACGACAGCTCCACTGCAATCATGTACCACCGTTATCTCACCAATAGTCCGCCTGTTGTATTGTTATCGGAAGCAGGCGTTCACTTTCGCAACCCACAGTGTAGAAATGCACCTTATGGGGTTGTTAATACAACATTTTTAGTTTTTTACGAAAAGATTTATGATGGTAAAGCAGCATTATACTACATGGAAAGTACCGATGATGGCGATTTTTCAGAACCTGTTCCACTGGCTGTTGATGGCATGCAAAATCATGAACTGGCGCTGAGTACTCCGGATGAGCTTCGTTTTGCTGCCTGGAACAATGATGGTAACATTCTGGCTTCACAAAGGATAGTTGAGAATGGGAATTTAACCTTTGGAACGCCTGACACAATTGATGTGGGGGATTGCAGCCAGCCCTGCCTGAATATAGAATCGAGATTATGCTGGATCAATAATTCCAGCGGTGCCAGCGAAATTTTTAAATCTGGCTATCTCTTTGGTGAATGGGAAAATCCTGAGCAATTGTTTGTAGGAGAGAATGTCCACCAATTGCTGAGTGGTGGCGAGTTTTGGGTCTCTCATGTTTTATCATGGACCTTTTATGAAGATGGCGTATGGAAGGTGGCAAATTCAGATGGTTGGGATTTGGAATATTTAGATTATACCGCTGATGCTCCCTTTGATTTTGGTGTTTACACCATGGATGTTGTTTTTGGTAAAGACGCAAAATGGACTGGCGATTACGTATTTGCCTGTGCAAAAAATGATGGGCAGTTTGATGAGATTTTTCTTTACTCAAACCTTGATAATTTAGGGTTGGATCAGTTTAGCTACCTCGAGACCCAAAGCCGGAATCCCAAATTTTATATGGGCGAAATCGACCAAAACGGATGGTGGGCCTATCTGATTTGGGAGGCTCTGGCTGACGGGCACTGGCAGTTGTATTATTCCAAAGCATATTTCTTGATTGGAGCCATCGAAGAAAATGAGCTCAGTCACAACCTCCAGATCTCACCAAACCCTGCACAGGATAATATTCAAGTTAAAAACACAACAGGGAAAGATCTTCACATTATGCTGTACGATGCACTTGGAAAGTTGGTTTATGCTGGCGCACATAAATCCCACACAATTTCCATAGATATTCAGGATTACCATCGGGGACTATATCTTGTCGAAATTGGAGTTGACAAACATTCGTTCACACAAAAAATACTTTTAAACTAATTCTACTTTACCCTCATGCTCATTCATTTATTCAATACAACACGCAATGAAAAACTTTACTTCACGCTCTTGCTTAACCATTTTGGCACTCAGTGTCTTTTTTAGCTCAAGTATTTTCGGACAAACCTGGTCCAGCCCGCAGCAATTAACATTTTCGGAAAGCAACAAAGCGGCCATCAATATTCATTTTACCTGGAATGACGACTGGATGTTGCTTTGGGAGCAATCTACCGACAGCACTTCTACTGCCATCTGCTACCAGGAACAGATTTTTAACGGGGAACCTGCAATTTTGCTTGCCGAGCCAATGACCCACTTCAAGAACCCCAAAAGTTTTTTTACGGGTTCGTCCTCTGATACAATTTTTTATGTGTTTTACCAAAAAGTAAGTCCCGAAAAAACCGAAATTTACTATGTGAAACTGGCCGAAGATGGAGGGCATTCCAGCCCGGTTCCGTTTGCCATCCAAGGAAACCACAACTTGTATTACAGCTTCAACGATGAATTTATCACCTGGGTTTCCGACAACTACCTGCTCTCTTCATTTATCCAATACGAAGCCGGCAGTTTTTATTTTGCTCCACCCGATACAATAAGCAGCGGGAACATTAGCGATGTGGTGATAAATCATAATTATGTATTTTGGATTGATGATGACGGGTCGGAAAGTAAACTTATGAAAAGCTATGTTGAAGAAGGGCTTTGGGCCGAGCCTGAAGAGGTGATAGCAGAAACCGGCATGAAATCTTTGGAAACAGTTAACAGCAGTTCCTCCTCCGTTTGGCAACCTTTCCCTCTCATCGCCTGGACTTTTGAAATGAATGATTTGTGGTATGTCAACAATTTAACTGAATGGGATTGGTGGTCGCCGTTTTTTGATACCCTCAGCATTTCAAGTGAGGAGCCTTTCGATTTCAGTGTTTTTTGCGAAGATGTAATTACCGATCCGGGAGACAATAAAAGTTTTTACGGCCCTTATTGTTTGGCTTTTTCGCAGGCTGAGGCCGAACACAGGGAAATATTTGTTACAGAAAATAATTATGGTGTTGAAAGACCTGTCCGGATTTCCTGGTTGGAAACCGAAAGCATCCATCCGGTTATTGTGCAGGGTGAGCCTGTTTACAATTATGGCTACAAGGTGTATATTGTTTGGCAGGCCCCTGTTGAGGGATACTGGCAGTTTTTTTGTTCAGATGCTACATTTGTGTGGGGCTCGATTGATGATGAGCAAAGTTTATCTAAGCAAATCCAAATCTTCCCCAATCCTGCAAGGGACTTTATCCAAATTAAAAACGAAACTGAGATGGCTATTTCCATCGAAGTTTTTGACATGACCGGGAATCAGGTTTTTCAGGATTACTCTGATCAGATTGAAAATGATAT
>JAGYLT010000067.1 GCA_018400545.1 Bacteroidales bacterium | reverse complement strand
TTGTAAATCGAAAAAAAATATACTTTTGCACCTCAAAATTTTTAGAATAAGATTATGGCTAAAAAGACCACGCGAGCAGAGGAAAACATTCAGGCAGTTGAGGAGGCGCTGAGTAAAACCGAACAGTTTATCGAGGACAATCAAAAACCTATTCTTACGGTAATCGGGGTATTGGTTGTAATCATTTTGGCATATTTTGGATTTCAGCGTTTTTATCTCCAGCCGCAGGAAATAAAAGCTCAGGAGCAAGTGTTTATGGCTGAAAAATATTTTGAAATGGATTCGCTTGATCTGGCTTTAAACGGTGATGGAATTTATCCAGGTTTTCTTGATATTATTGACGATTACAAGTGGACTAAAACTGCAAACCTTGCTCATTATTATACCGGAATTATTTACATGGATAAGGGTAATTTTGAAGAAGCTATTGGATATCTGGAGGGTTTTAACGGCGATGATGAATTTGTTGAACCCATGGCCATTGGGGCAATTGGTGACTGCTACTTGGAACTGGGAGAAATGCAAAAAGCTGTTGATCAATACCTCAAGGCTGCAAATTATTCCACCAATGACATTACTTCACCAGCTTTTTTAATGAAAGCCGCATGGACTTACGAAGCACTTGGCGAGTATAACAATGCAGTTGAAACTTACGAGAGAATTAAAACTGAATACTCAAAAAGCCAGGAAGCCAGGGAGATTGATAAATATCTCGCACATGCCAGGGGTATGATAAGATAAAGGATACTTTAAATGAATTAGATACCTGTTCCGAGTGGACAGGTATTTTTTTGTCTTATGGTTAGGAAAAGAAAGCTTAAAATAGTGTTCATGGGAACACCGGAATTTGCAGTTGCTTCGTTATCAGGAATTCTTGAGGCGGGGTACGAAGTTGTTGGTGTTGTAACTGCTCCGGATAAACCTGCCGGCAGAGGCAAGAAGCTAAAGAAATCGGCTGTAAAAATTTTCTCTGATGAGCATGGTTTGAAAATCTTGCAACCGACCAATCTCAAAGATGAAGGATTTGTGGAGGAACTCTGCTCGTTGAATGCAAATTTAGGAGTGGTTGTAGCCTTCAGGATGCTACCTGAGGTGATTTGGACGATGCCGGAATACGGAACTTTTAATTTGCATGCTTCCCTTTTGCCTGATTATCGTGGTGCAGCACCAATCCACCATGCAGTGATGAATGGTGAAAAGAAAACCGGAGTTACTACTTTTTTTTTACAGCATGCAATTGATACTGGGGATATAATTTTTAGGGAAGAGGTTGCAATTGGTGGTGATGAAACAACTGGTGAGCTTTATGAAAGGTTGATGGCTAAGGGTGCTCTTCTGGTTGTGAAAACCTTAAGTGCCATTGAAAAGGATAATTACACACTTCGAAATCAACATGAATTTGTTGATGATTCCACCATTCTTCATGACGCACCAAAGCTGACAAAGGAAGATGCAAGAATTGATTGGAATAATACAGTTAATGAGGTATATAATAAGATTCGGGGCCTGAATCCTTTTCCGGGGGCCGTCTCAGTACTAAAGAGCGAAAATGATGAGAAGAAGAATGTTAAAATATATCGTGGACATCGATTTTATGAAAAAAAACATGCTGTTCCCGGATCGATAGAAACTGATGGGAAAAGTTATCTGTTAGTTAGCTGTAATGATGGTAGCATTAAAATTGATGAATTAAAATTTCAGGACCGAAAAAAAATGAAAATAGTTGATTTTTTGAATGGGACATCCATATCAAATGCGTGGAAGTTTATTTAATTAATCCTGTGTTATTTACAGTAAAACAGGCTAATTTAAGGAATTTTAACGATACTTATCAACAAATTGCTTTAATTTTCAACATCTATAAGACTTTTTAACAGGTATACCTTGCTATTTACGAGATTTGACTTATATTTGTGCCGATTAAATAAATTTATTGTTAACCAAAAATTTCTTATCATGAACAAAGCAGAATTAATTGACGCCATGGCAGCAGATGCTGGTTTGACCAAAGCTGATGCTAAAAAAGCACTTGATGCATTTATTAAGACAACTTCAGACGCTCTTGCAAAAGATGATAGAGTTGCATTGGTTGGATTTGGATCTTTTTCCGTTTCAACACGTGCCGCTAGAACGGGAAGAAATCCGCAGACTGGCCAGGAGCTTAAAATTGCAGCAAAAAAGGTTGTTAAATTTAAGCCCGGTGCTGATTTGGTTGATACCGTAAAGTAATTATGATTTAATATTTCTAAAATTATAAAAAACCCCAATATTCATATATTGGGGTTTTTTAATGTAAACCTGTAAGGTAGTAAGGCATCCTCCTTTGCATAATCAATTCCTATTCTTTTGTTTACCAAAATGTTACTTGTCTTGGTGCTTATTCCTCTATCTTCAAGCCAAATTGAAAAATTGGAATCAGCATTTGGCGATGTCAAGCTGGTTCCGGTATGTGTATGGTCAATTCCTAATATTTTACTCAGCTTACCGGGACCGTTTCCAAGCGTATTTTCATACTTGCTTTTTCCTGCTCTTTCGAACATAATGCTTTTTCCTACGACGGGCAAAATGCCACGGATTAATACTGCATGGGGTATGTTCTTCTGATTTGTAACCACATTAAACAATGAATGTATCCCATAGCACAAGTAAACATAAGCTACTCCGCCTTCCTGATACATTATCTCAGTTCTTTTTGTTCTGCGGTTTCCATATGCATGAGAGGCCTTATCATGTACACCTGCATAGGCTTCAGTCTCAATTATCATACCTGCTGTTAATCTTCCATTTTTATTGGTGCAAAGAACTTTTCCCAAAAACTCTTTTGCGATTTCCACAACATCTTCTCGCAGATAAAACGATTTATTTAAAATCTTTCGGTTTGAGAAGTCTATCATTGATAATCTATTTTGCTAATAATCTTTTTAGGAATTGAATACAAACAATCTGGACCTGATAATTCCTTTTCTGTGTAAATAATATTGAAATGAAGTTTTCATAACACCTAATCCATACTTGACACTTCTTCTAAAGTTAATGGAAGAGGCGTCATCAAAGTACTTTGTTGGGCAGGTAATTTCTCCGATTTCGTATCCTGCCATAAAAATCTGAGCGAGCATTTGATTGTCGAAAACGAAATCATCTGAATTAGTCTCAAAATTGATTTTTTCCAAAACTTCCCTTGAAAAAGCCCGATATCCTGTATGATATTCAGATAATTTTTGATTTAATAAAATGTTTTGAATTAAGGTTAATACCCTGTTTGCGAAATATTTATAGATTGGCATTCCACCTTTTATTGCGCCACGCCCAAGTATTCTCGATCCCAAAACAACCGGATACAAATCATTGGCAATAACGTGTGCAATGGATGGTATCAATCGTGGGGTATATTGATAATCAGGGTGAAGCATGATCACAATGTCCGCCCCTAGTTGAAGGGCTTTTTTGTAACACGACTTTTGGTTGCCACCATAACCAAGATTTTTTGGATGTTTGACAATGTGCTTAATTCCAACCTTTCTGGCTACTTCCACAGTATTGTCGCCACTATTGTCATCCACAATCACCACATCATCCACTATCTCAAGAGGTATCTCGCGATAGGTTGTCTCCAGGGTTTTTCCAGCCTGGTAGGCAGGTAATACCACAATGATCTTTTTGTCATTAATCATCTTACAGCTTTAGCAAATTTAAAGTAGATCAGATGTGCAAAAGTAGCATAATATCCACTTTTGACTCATGTTTGGTAGGCACTACTATTGTTTCCAGAAAAGTTTTTTATCAGTGGTATAGTCCAATTTGTCATTGTCCAGAAGCCATTCAATAACCCTCAGACATTTTTCTCTGCTTGTGAAGCTTACAGTTTGCATAAGCTGATCCGGGGTGTAGGGCTTTTCTTTAAGGATGGGTTTTATTTGGTTTACGATTTTGTCAAATTCAAGTTTGCTGAGCTGAGCCTTGTTTCTTTCCAGACAAACATCACACTGGCCACACCGCTGTTTGGCTTTTTCGCCAAAGTATGATAGCAGGTAAAGGCTTCTGCATTGCCTTTTGTTTGTTAAATAATCTTTAAGAGCGTTTAACCGTTTTCTGTTTGCCTTTTTTCGATTGTGATAATGATCTTTTGAAATGTAAAGATCTTTGGCATCCATTCGTTCAATTGTCATTATGATTTGAGGTTTTGATTTTGAAGGTATGTAGTTCAAAACCTCAGACTCATCTAATTTTTGGAGCATTTCGGCAACCTTATTCGTTGGGAGCCCTGATTTATTTGATAGTTCTTTAAGGCTAATTTTAACATACTGGCTAAACAGGCCACTGTACAGTCTTAAAATTAATTTTACAAAACCATCCAATTTTGGATGTTCTACCCTGAACCTGTAAAGATTTTCTCCCTGCAGTTTAAAATGAATTTTTGGTGGATTATGCACGCCTTCCGACAAGATCAGGTATCCTTCCTTTTCCAGGAATTTCAGGGAATTGTATGCGATAAGCGGCTCAAAATCATATTGATGGCTAAAGTCTGATATCTCAAAATCAAAGCTCATATTTTCACCACTGCCCAAAGCCAGTTTCAGATAGTTTCCGAGAGCCTGATACACTCTTTTTATGGTTTCTATTTCAGGGTAGCTATTTTCGAATTGTTTTTCGGCCTCAATTAGGTCGCTATCCTGGAAAAGCAGTGTGGCCCAGGATTTTTTTAAATCCCTGCCTGCTCTGCCTGCCTCCTGGAAATAAGCTTCAATGCTGCCTGGTAGATCGATGTGAACCACAAGCCTGACATCCGGTTTATCGATGCCCATTCCAAATGCATTCGTTGCAACCATCACCCTGGTTTGGCCTGACATCCAGTTTTGTTGTTTAACGGTTCTTTCCCGAGCGTCCAACCCGGCGTGGTAGTGATCTGCAGAAATACCATTTTTTTTAAGAAGCCGTGCAAACTCATATGTCCTTCGTCTGGTGCCGGCATAAACAATTGCCGATCCGGCTACTTTTTTGAACATATTCACAACCCTGCCATTTTTGTTCTCCTCATGCAAAATCACATAAGCCAGATTTTCGCGCTCAAAACTTTGCCGGATTAAATTTTTAGTCTTAAATCCTAATTTATCCTGAATATCATCCACAACATCTGGTGTGGCCGAAGCCGTTACAGCAAGAACCGGAGCATCGGGAATAATTTCCCGGACTTCAGAAATCTGAAGATAGGGTGGCCTGAAGTCGTAGCCCCATTGCGAAATACAATGAGCCTCATCTACGGCGATGAGGTTTACATTCATGTGTTGCATGACTTCACGGAAATGAGGCGTGGAAAGCCTTTCCGGAGAAACATACAATAATTTCGCATCCCCGTAAACGGCATTGTTCAACGCCACCTCAATTTCGTTAAAATGCATTCCTGAATAAATGGCAAAAGCTTTGATTTTTCGTTTATGAAGCTGATCCACCTGGTCTTTCATCAATGCGATGAGGGGCGATACAACCAGGCAGACACCTTCCCTGGCAAGTGCCGGAACCTGATAGCAAATTGATTTTCCACCACCAGTGGGTAACAAAGCCAGTGTATCACGGCCTTCAAGAACCGATGTGATGATCTCTTCCTGCATCGGCCGGAAAGAATTATAGCCCCAATACTTAAGAAGGATTTTACGGATGTCCATTGGCTTTTCGATGAATGGACGAAGTTAGTTTATTTTTCAATATTTAGCACTTACAAAAAAAAGCCCTGAAATATTCCGGGGCCTCCAAATTATGAGGTGGCATGAAAACTTCAACGGATTAAATTGAATCCTCACCTCGCAAAAAAATGATTTAGCAGCTATCACACACCCCATTGATTTAATCACTAAATAAAGGCTAATTTTGTATCAAATTTAATATAGAAATGGTTCAAAACAAATACAATCAGCGCGGGGTTTCGGCTTCCAAAGAGGATGTTCATAATGCTATTAGAAATATTGATAAAGGATTGTTTCCAAAAGCATTTTGCAAGATTATTCCTGATTTACTTGCCGGTGATCCCGGGTTTTGTACGGTAATGCACGCCGATGGGGCCGGAACAAAGTCATCGCTGGCTTATGCCTACTGGCGCGAAACCGGGGATTTGTCGGTGTGGAAAGGCATTGCACAGGATGCGATTGTGATGAACTTAGACGACCTGCTTTGTGTTGGTGCTAGCGGAACCATCCTGCTTTCTTCAACTATTGGCCGCAACAAAAATCTGATTCCCGGTGAAGTGATTTCTGCCATCATAAACGGGACCGAAGAATTCCTTGAAGAAATGAGAAACAATGGTGTGGAGATTTACAGTACAGGTGGTGAAACTGCGGATGTTGGCGATCTGGTGCGCACCATAATTGTGGACAGTACCGTGACCACAAGGATGAAGCGACAGGAGGTGATTGACAATGCAAAAATTTCGGCTGGCGATGTGGTGGTTGGACTGGCAAGTTTTGGGCAGGCAACTTACGAAAATGAATATAATGGCGGCATGGGTAGTAATGGTTTAACTTCAGCAAGGCACGATGTTTTTAGCAAATCTGTTGCTGAGAAATACCCCGAAACCTATGATCCACAGGTTCCCTCAGGTTTGGTTTATTCCGGGCAAACGGACCTGACTTCCCCAACTGAAGTTGATGGTGTTGATGCCGGTAAACTGGTTTTATCACCCACCCGAACCTATGCGCCGATCATTAAAAAAGTACTGGAAATGTTTCGTAAAAATGTCCATGGAATGGTGCACTGCAGTGGCGGAGCGCAAACCAAAGTACTTCATTTTGTGGATAATCTGCACGTGATTAAAGATCAATTATTCGAAGTCTCACCATTGTTCAGGCTGATCCATCAACAATCCGGAACCGGCTGGAAGGAGATGTATCAGGTTTTTAATATGGGTCACCGGATGGAAATTTACACGGATGAAAAGACTGCAACTGAAATCATTTCAATTTCAAAAGGTTTTAATGTGGATGCGCAAATTATTGGGCGCTGCGAGCCTGCCGACAGTAAAAAACTTACCATCAAAACAGTGAACGGCACTTTTGAATATTAAAAAACCAGGAAACACACTGTTTAAAACATCTACAGAAAATTATTGCTTCAGGATTTTTTTGAGGATCATTTCTCCATCAGAAAATGTAACCCTTAACACGTAGATGCCGGAAGGATATTTAGATATGTTTAAATTTACTTCATCATTTTCGGTAATAACCTGAAGGCTTGTTTTTCCATGAACCCCCATCATTTCAATGCTTTTTGTTCCTGGTCGGTTCCTGAACCCGATGTTCACAATTTCAGACACCGGATTTGGGTAAACAATTAATCGTGAGGCATTTGTTTCCGCAATATTTGCATCTTCTGACACTTCCACGAAAGCATTGATTTGTTTGGCAATCCGCTGGGTTACCGTATCATTTTCAATATCATGACAAATGGTTAGCAGGTCATCAAACATTCCGGTTGAATCTGAAGTAAACTCAACGAAAAGCTCACCGGTTTCTCCGGCGGGAATGG
This sequence comes from Bacteroidales bacterium, assembly GCA_018400545.1. The sequence goes on along the minus strand of JAGYLT010000067.1, from coordinate 2,698 downwards.
CCAGCGGAAATTCACCGGCTGGATTAAAAAGCCCTGTAGGGCTGATCAGATTGTTAATTTGAATTTGATAATCCAGGTTGTTGGATACAGATAGTTTTTGTAGTGAGGTATCGCCGGGCTGGAGCGGTTCAAAAATCAATGAATCCGTATCAAAATCAAATGCAGTGGTTTCCCATTCTTCTTTAATCACACGGTAGGAATGAACCCAGTTGGGGTAGTATGCCTCAAGCGTGATGACGCCATCCTGTGTTACTTCTGTTATGATGGGTGAGCCCGGCGATACACTTCCCCATCCGATAAATGTGTTCCCATTATCCAGCCGGCGGGTTGATCCGGTTGCGCTTGCATAAATCACCGGGTTATTTTCATAATTCCAGATGCGTTCGGCAACCATATTTGTTTCATCCAATGTGTATTCAACAGCCTGAGAAAATTGCGGATCATGCAGGTTACCGTTATCATAAATGGTGAGGCTGCCCGAAGGTGTGCGCCTTGCATCATGCTGATAGCTAAAACCCACCGTATCATATGCTATCGAAAACATATTGTTTTTGGCATTTGGTCCAAACCGCCAGATAATCCCGCCTGTAGTGCGGTCAATCTTGGTGATTTCATTCATATGCCTGCTGGAAATAATCAGGTTCCCGTCGTTGTCAACTTCTATGGAATTACCATGAACGTAATCGATGTATTGTGCAGTAAAATCAATGCCTACTGCATCAGTTATGGCAAAGTGATCCCAGCTTCGCCACTGCAAAATAACATTATCGGAGGAGTCAATTTCCTGGATCACCAGACCAACAACTGTGGCAAGCGGGTCACCTCCGGGCACAACTGTATCCATGCCAACCAATTGTGCATCGTAAGCCATCATAAGTCGGTTGCCGTTTTCCAGTAAAAGCGCTTCATGATTATCCACAAAATAGCCGTTTTCCATCTTTAGTGTATCGATAGCCTGATAAGCAGCATCCAAAACCAAATAGCAATTTTGAGATGGTCCTGAATAATCACTATAAAAATGAAGTAACCTGTTCCCCTCAGCAACTTTAAAGTCTCTAACGGAGTTTTGAAATTTCCTGTAAAAGATCGGTGTTCCTGTGTTGTCAACAATGCGAATGTAATTTGAGTAATTGTCATTCGCGCCTGAAGTGAGGAAAAGATACCCGTTTGCCGGATTGTTGTGTTTGGTAATCTGCAACGGTGGCAGGTCTTCCGGCAGTTGATCGCCAACATTTATTAAAGTTGATTGCCGTTTGTTTTCGGTGTTGTTGACATGCTGTTTTTGTGGGTTTAGATGATCCGAATCTGTTTTTGTTTGATGGCTGACATTTGGCTGCCTGGATATTTGAAATGAAAATGAGGTGTCGTTAAGCTGTTTACCCATCAGGGTTTTTGGGCTGTTAATGATTGAAACTGTCACCGTTTCGCCCGGGTGAAATGATCTTCCCGGATTAAAAATAACAGTTCTAAGCTCGTTGGATAGCCTGATTTTTCCCGATGCCAGTCCACTTTGTGAACCCACTACTTCAATATTTAAATGATCAACTTCATCCTTGCCAAATTGATCACCATGCCTGATTGCGATGTTATTTTTCGGGTTTACAAATTTTGATCCTGGGACCGGGGAAATGTATTTCCAGTTGGATTGGGAATTTACGCTCAGGGCCAGAAAAAACAATAACCCCAGAAGAATTACAAATCTTGAAATCATTGGATAAAAGTTTTTAGTATGATCGTTCTTTCGTGCAGAAATGGAGGTCATGTGTTTTTAATTTAAATTATTGAATTACTATTTTTTCGGTAGCAACCAAACCGTCTTCATATTCAACCCGAAGCAATGTGATTGCGTCACAGACGGAAATCATGAGCACAATCAGCAGTACATTTATTTTTTTCTTTTTCACAGGTGAAGCTATTTTTTCTAATAAAATAATCCCGCACTCCTTCTAATGAGTTGGGGTGCGGGATTTGTGTGAAAAAATAGTCTATTCTTTTATCAGCTTTCTAATAACCGATGATTGATCGTCGAAAGTTACTTTGAGGACATAGATACCTACATTTTGGCTGTTGAGGTTTACCGAAAGTTGTTTTTGATCTGTTGCAGTTTCAAAAACTTTGCTACCTGTAATGGTAAAGATTTCAATAATTTTTTCACCATCTTTATCAATATTTATGGCAACATTTCCTTTTGTGGGGTTAGGAATAATCGAGACGTTGACAAAATCCATTTCATGAATGCCAACTTCCTCGCCGGTTTCAAAATGCGAATATTTTGTTTCCGAAACAACATTGCCTGCCATATCAGAAACCATATCAGCCATCATTTCTACATAATAATACTGGTATGCATCCAGATTTTCAACCGGGTGGATGGTGATTGTCATTTTGGTGTCGTCGATCACACCCAGGAAATCAACATCTTCGCCTTCTTCATCATTGTGTTTCAGGCTAAAAATATTCTGGATGTCGTCTTCGGTTATTTCAGTGCTATCAGCATTTTGAATGGCTTCATCAAAACTGAAAACAATCATTTGGTTCAGATATGCTCCGGTTGTGCTGTCGGCTGGGTTGATCTCTACAGTGGGGACAACATCGTCAATGGTAGTGAATGTGGTCATTACCGCATCTTCAAGCACATGTCCTTCATGGTCTGCTACGGTTCCGCCGGGTAGCTCAACATAATACTGCATTCCCGGGG
>JAGYLT010000066.1 GCA_018400545.1 Bacteroidales bacterium | reverse complement strand
ATTCTTCCAGCCACGTGTAGGGTGAAGCGATCACAAGCACGCCTCCCGGGTTTAGTCTTTCATGAATCATATCCAGAAATTTACCCGGATCATAGAGCCTGTCTATGAGGTTGCCGGCAAATATCATGTCGTAATTGTCGAATTGTGGTTTCAGGTTTACGGCATCGGCCTGGAAAAATTCTACCTTATCAACCAAATTCTGAAATCCCAGTTTTTCCAGCGAAATTTCATGATAAGAAACCAACTCACCCTCTTCGGGTAAAACATAGCGCACGATGCCGTTTTTGATGAGTTCGTCGGCAATGCGGATAAACCGTGCCGAAAAGTCGAGGCCGGTTACGAAATCAAACTTTTTGGCCAGCTCAAAGGTGGAGCGACCGGTGGCACAACCCAGATCCAGCGCACGTTTTGTGGGTTTGCCCTTCATGTATTTTATGCAGATTTCCGCTGACACTTTCGGGAAGTTGGGCACATCGTAATACTCCTTGCCATAATGCGATTCGCAGTATTGCGAAACCAGCGCATCGGTTTCATACACATCTTCCCGGATTTTTACCGGGGCATCCGTTTCGATATACCTGAATCCGGCATGCTGGAAAAAATGTCTGCGGAAAGCATAGCGCGAATCCCGCGTAGCCTCATTGCCGGTAGAAATCCACGAACCTCCCTTGATCAGGTTGTGTTTGGTATCAAAAGTCGGGGTTGAGAAATCATCATACAGCGGGTGCACTTCAAAACCGGGAAATCCGGAAATGGGGGTTTCGGTCCATTGCCACACATTCCCCACCACATCATAAAAATCCCCGAACTTAAACATGTCCACAGGCACCGAAGATGCAGCAACCTCCAGGTTGAGATTTCCCGGGGCTTTGTCCCAGTAGGGTTGATCTGGAATTTCATGCAAATCTCTGAAATGATACCATTCCTCTTCGGTGGGCAGGCGGAATTTTTTCCCGGTTTTTTTGCTTTTCCAGTTGGTGAATGCCTTTGCTTCCAGATAATTTACCTCAACCGGCCAGTTCCAGGGCATATCAATAATTTCGAGCATGGTACGGAAGCTCCAGGAGCAATCGTCATTTTTAATCCAGAATAGCGGATGGTTGGCGTGTTTGTAATTGCGCCAGTTCCAGCCCTCTTCTGTCCAGAATTCCTGCTGTTCGTAAGCGCCATCTTCCACAAACTCCAGGAACTCCCGGTTTGAAACCAGGAATTTGGAAGCTTTAAACGGATGGATTTCTTCCGTAATTTTTCCGTATTCGTTGTCCCAGCCATACAGTGGATGATCCTTTGATTTGCCCAGGGTGATTTCACCGCCGGGGACTTCAATCAATTCATTTACCGGGGCTTCCCCCCATTTGTCATGAATGTTCCAAAGGGGATGCTTCACCACCTGATCGATGGGAAGCTGACGTATCAAAACCGAAGAAGTTTCCAGGTGAATACGCTCATGCTCGATCCCCATCACGATGGCCCACCAGGGGCTTTCCCAGTTGATCGGCATATCCAGCGGCAGGGTTTTGATCAGTTTGTCGATGACTTTCCTGACTTCATTACGATAATCGCGAACCTCCTGAACCGTAGGCCAGTCGTAATTCTTTTCATCCAGATCGTCCCACGACATTTCATCCACGCCAATGGCAAAAATGGATTCGAAACGTGGGTTGATGCGTTTGTCGATCAGTTTGGCCAAAACAAGTTTATTGATATAAAATACCGCCGTGTGCCCCAGGTAGAAAATCAACGGGTGGCGCAAGGGGTCGGCACGCAGGTAAAACGTTTCATCGCTCTTCAGGGTTTCGTAAAGCTTTTCGTCGATATCGTAAGTCTTATGAAAATAGTCGAGGATTTCCGCTCTTTTCTGTTCCGGGGAACCCTCATTAAGAATTGTGGTTTTGGTTATCAGTGATTCCATAATGGTAGTATTAATTCATTTTTCCATTTCAAACAACGCCAACTGCCTATTGTTTAGGCCTGGCGCATTTACACTGAATAATAATTCATTTTTTGTCTCGCTGAAAATCTTAAACATTTCATTATTTTTACTGTTTTGATTTTTGCTATACAAACATACTTTGATTATTTAAATATTTAACAAAATGGAATGGTATTTAGCAATTCTGATTGTTCTTGGCGCATTTCTCTTCATGGAATTTGTAGCCTGGTTTACGCATAAGTACATTATGCATGGACTTCTGTGGGTGCTGCACCGCGATCATCATCACCGTGATGGGCGTAAATGGGAATGGAACGACACCTTTGCAGTCATGTTTGCAGTCCCCAGTATATTATTGATTAATTATGGAACGCCGTCTTTCGATTACCGGTTTTGGATTGGTATCGGTATTTTAATGTATGGACTTGCCTATTTCCTTTTCCACGATGTGTACGTTCATCAACGGGTTAAAATGCTTGGCGGATTAAAAAACCGCTATCTCGATGCCACAGTAAAAGCGCATATGGACCATCATGGCCCGAAGTTTTATGGAAACTACGGATTTTTAATTGCGCCATTTTCGTATTACAAAGAGGAGTTCAGTAGGAAAAGGGAGAAAGAAAAAGCCACTTCATAAATGAATGAAATAACAATTTTTTGGTTTCGCAGAGATTTGCGTGCCGAAGATAATACAGGGCTCTGTTACGCCCTCAAAGAAAGGGGAAATGTACTTCCCCTTTTTATTTTTGATGCTGAGATTTTAGATGATCTCAGTGATAAAAAGGATAAACGTATTTCCTTCCTTTATGAGGAATTGCTGCAGTTAAAAAAGCATTTCGAATCTTCAGGATCATCACTGCTTATAGAGTATGGAAAGCCTGTTGAAGTCTTCACGCAATTGCTTGAAGAGTATCATCCGGCAGCGGTTTACACAAATCACGATTTTGAGCCCTACGCCAGAAACCGTGACGCAGCCGTTAGGAAACTGTTGAAAAAGAGAGGTGTAGATTTTAGAACCTTCAAAGATCAGGTGATTCTTGAAAAATCGGAGGTGGTCAAAGACGACGGTAAACCCTACACGGTTTTTTCCCCGTATGCCCGCAAATGGCGATCGGTGCTGAAAGCTGCTGATTTTGAACCCCATCCTTCGGAAAAGCTCATAGCCCGCTGCCTGAAAACAAATGCCTTTGATGATTTCGATTTGAAAGATGCAGGATTTGAATACATCGATTTTGAATATCCCGGAAAAAATCCTGACAAGGAAATCTTAAAAAAATATGATAAAACCCGCGACATACCATCGCTGAACGGAACCAGCAGGCTTGGGGTGCATTTACGGTTCGGCACCATAAGCATTCGCAAACTTGCCAAAATGGCCATGAACCTGAACGATACGTATCTCAACGAGTTGATCTGGCGTGAGTTCTACATGATGATCCTGTGGCACTTTCCAAATGTTGTGGATCAGGCATTTAAGTCAAAATACGATAACATAAACTGGATCAATTACGAAAAACAATTCGAGGCCTGGTGCCGGGGGAAAACAGGCTATCCCATTGTGGATGCCGGCATGCGGCAGTTGAACCAAACCGGATACATGCACAATCGGGTAAGGATGATCACGGCCAGTTTTCTTACCAAACATTTGCTCATCGACTGGCGCTGGGGTGAGGCCTATTTTGCCGAGAAGTTACTGGATTATGAATTGTCATCAAACAACGGCGGATGGCAGTGGGCGGCCAGTTCAGGATGTGATGCAGCCCCTTATTTCAGGGTTTTCAATCCGGAGTTGCAAACCAAAAAGTTTGATCCGGAATTGAAATACATCAAAAAATGGGTTCCGGAATTTCAGGAGCTAAACTATCCAAAGCCCATCGTGGAGCATAAGTTTGCGCGGGAACGTGTGCTTAAGGAATTTAAAAGAGCCCTCAGCTAATCGCCGGAAATTTTTTTAACCGCAGCGTTATCATGAAGTTTTTCCCGACACTGGTAAACAAAACGTTCTGATTTTCCTTTTATCTATATAAACTAAATATGAAGGAATGAAAATAAAAACCGGAGATAAAATACCATCGTTTGCTTTGCCTGATCAAAATGGCGAAAAAGTTGATATCGATCACCTGATTGGAAAATCCAATCTGGTAATATATTTTTATCCAAAAGATGATACCCCCGGCTGCACTGCTGAAGCCTGTTCGTTTCGCGATCAGTTTGCCGACTTTGATGATTCGGGTGCAAGGGTGATCGGCATCAGTTCGGATTCCGTGAAAAAACACAAACAATTTGCGGAAAAGCATAATCTCCCTTTCACATTGCTCAGCGACGTAAACAAAAAGGTAAGGAAAGCTTTCGGCGTTCCTTCTGATATGCTGGGGCTTTTGCCGGGAAGGGTTACCTACATTGTTGATAAAAAGGGAGTTGTGAAGCATGTTTTCAATTCGCAGTTTAATGCGACGAAACATGTGGAGGAAGCCATTAAAATCCTGAAACAACTCAACTGATTCTGTTGGGTTTTTGGCATTATTTTTCAGACATTTGCATAAACTTTAAAAAATGAAAATCGTAATCATAGGTGCAACGGGTTTTATCGGAAGCAGGCTCTTTGCCATGCTTGATAAGGAGGAGTTTGATCTTACTGTGGTTTCGCGTGATGCCGAATCCGCCAGGGAACAGCTTGGCGAGCATGCTGAGTTTTGCTCATGGGATGCGAAATCAAGCCAGGATCTGACTTCTATCCTGGAAGGTTCATGGGCAGTGATTAACCTGGCAGGAGAAAACCTTGCTGCAGGCCGCTGGACCCGGAAACGCAAAGCTGAAATCATCAACAGCCGGACTGAATCGGTACAGGCTGTTGTGGAGGCCATCAATAAAATGGAAGTTAAACCGGCGGTTTTGATACAGGCTTCGGCTATCGGATACTACGGTTCGGATTTGAAAAATGAAATGAATGAAAATTCACCCGCGGGCAACACTTTTCTTGCCGAAGTAACAAAAAAATGGGAGGATGCAACTGCAGGGCTTGATCCGGAAGTCAGGTTGGTTTTGCTGCGCACCGGTATTGTGCTTGATCAGAATGGAGGAGCCCTAAAGGAAATGGCAAGGCCTTTTAAGATTGGCGTTGGTGGTCACCTCGGTTCGGGTAAACAGTGGATGTCGTGGATTCATATCGACGATGAAGTAAGGGCAATCCTGTTCTTTCTCGAAAACAAAGATGCTTCAGGGATTTATAACCTCACTGCCCCCGAACCCGTCACCATGAAAACGTTTGCCCGCGAACTTGGAAAGGTTTTACACAGGCATTCATGGGCGCACGTTCCGGCAATAGTCATAAAAACGGTAATGGGGCAGATGGGTGAAGAAATGTTGCTGGCCAGCCAAAAGGTTGTCCCCAAACGCCTGGAAGAAGAAGGATTTACATTCCAGTTTGAAGAGCTAAGGCCTGCGCTTACGAGTATTTTCAATGCCTGATTAACCAAAGTAGTGCGTAGATTCTTCACCATTATTTAATCCTAACTTTTTTTAATTTTCAGGACAAACATAACTGTTTAATTATTGTTGATAACATTTAGACAATATGAGGATAAAAAATCAAATGAAGTTATAAAATGTGGAAAATAAGAAGCATTGTGGCACTGGTATCGCTTGTGCTAATCTCTCTCAGCATACATGCCCAGTCCGGGCGAATCGAAGGCAGGGTTTTCGATTCGAAAAACAATGAGCCACTGCCGTTTACAAACATCATCATCTTTGGAACCAATATCGGAACCACTTCGGATCTGGATGGTAATTTCATTTTTACCGGCCTGGAACCTGGTTTTACCAAACTTGTGGCCACATCCGTTGGTTATGAAAAGTACATTTCGGAAGATTTTTTAGTAACCAATGCAAAAGCAATTTTTATTGAACTCCCACTGAAAGAAACCAGCGTGGATCTGGAGGAAGTGGTGGTGCGGGCATCACCATTCGCACGTGATCAGGAAAGTCCGGTTTCACTGCGCAGGCTGAATATCTCGGAAATCGAACGCAATCCGGGAGCCAATCGTGATATTTCAAAAGTGATCCAGTCGCTGCCGGGAGTAGCTTCCACACCAGCCCAGCGCAATGATGTGATTGTAAGGGGTGGTGGCCCAAGTGAAAATTCATTCTTTCTTGAAGGCGTGGAAATACCAACCATCAATCACTTTTCAACGCAGGGAGCCTCAGGTGGCCCGGTTGGAATCATCAATGTGGATTTTATCAGGGAAGTGAATTTCTATTCCGGGGCATTTCCTGCAAAACGGGGGAATGCACTCAGCTCGGTGATCGATTTCAGGATGGTTGAACCCAATAAAGACAAGTGGACTTACCGGGCAACGATTGGGGCCACCGATCTGGGTTTTACTGCCAACGGGCCTGTATCCGAAAATTCAGGATTGATATTTTCGGTGCGCCGGTCCTATCTGCAATTTTTGTTTGATGTGCTTGGGTTACCTTTTCTGCCCACCTACAACGACGCGCAGTTTAAATACAAGTGGAATATCAACAAAAAAAATCAGCTTACCTTCATCGGGCTTGGGGCCATCGACAACAATGTTTTAAATACGGGGATTGAAAATCCGGATGCCGAACAGCAATTCATCCTTGGGACGTTACCCGAGAATAACCAGTGGAGTTATACAGTGGGCGCGGTTTACAAACACTTTTCCAGAAATGGATTTCACCAGGTGGTGCTCAGCCGCAATGCATTAGACAATCAAGCGATCAAATATCGTGATAATATTGAAGAAGAATCGCGCAAAACCTTTGACTATAACTCAACTGAAACCGAAAACAAGCTTCGCTACGAATTTACCGGAAGTAAAAACGGGTGGAATTACGAATACGGCGCAGGTTTGCAGCTTGCAAATTATACCGATAATACATTCCAGAAACAATTCATCGAAGATCAGGTGATCGCGTTTAACCGGAAGGCAGATCTGGATCTCTGGAGCTGGAGTGCTTTTGGTCAGATAAGCAGGCCGGTTTTGAATGAGCGGCTTACGCTTTCGCTGGGAGCACGCATGGATGCCAATGATTATTCAGCTACCATGTCGAATATGATCGACCAGTTTTCACCGCGTTTTTCGCTATCCTATGCCCTTACCGAAAAATGGTTCCTGAATGGCAACACCGGAAGATATTATCAGCGGCCTGCATATACCACGCTTGGCTTTACGGATAATGCAGGTTCTTTTGTAAATAAAGAAAACGGACTGAAATACATCGAGGTGAACCATGTGGTGGCAGGTGTTGAGCATCGTCCGGATGAGCAATCAAAGCTTTCGGTAGAAGGTTTTTACAAATTCTATAACGATTATCCCTTTTCGGTACTCGACTCGGTGAGTATTGCCAGCAAAGGCGGCGATTTCGGGGTGTTTGGCAACGAGGAGGTTGTGTCAACGGATAAAGGGCAGGCCTATGGGTTTGAGGTTTTTGCAAGGGATACGGATTTCTTTGGGTTTAACACAATATTATCATACACTTTTGTGCGCAGTAAATTTGAAGACAAAAATGGCGAATATATCCCGGCTGCATGGGACAACAAGCACCTGCTGAACCTCACCCTGTTGCGCAAACTCAAGAAAAACTGGAATGTGGGGGGTAAATGGCGGTATGTTGGCGGAACGCCCTACACGCCTTTCGATGAGGATAAATCCAGCCTGGTGCAGGCCTGGAATGTGCAGGGTGGGCCTTATCTGAATTTTGATGCGTTTAATACAATGCGGCTTGCGCCATTCCACCAGCTGGATGTGCGGGTGGATAAGCAATATTTTTTCGATAAGTGGTCGCTGATGGTGTATGTGGATATCCAAAACCTGTATAATTTTCAATCGGAAAGCCCGCCAATTTATATCCGCGAATTGAATGCCCAGGGCGAGCCGATCATCGTCAACCCGGATGCTCCGCCATCGGAGCAGCGCTATCAGCTGGAAGAATTACAAACCACATCGGGAACCGTTTTGCCTACCATTGGCATCATGGTTGAATTTTAACGTTTTGCTTATTTTTACACATAAACAAAAATGGAAATCATGAATCGCATTACATTCTTTTTTGTAGTCCTTATGCTGATCATGTTCGGCTTCAATCCCACTTTTTCGCAAACACAGGAAAAGGAAATTATCAGGACCAATGTTGATGGAAAAGGCCCAAAGGTTGTACTTACAGTAACTACCGGAGAAGAACACAACCACCCGATGATGGCGGCCTGGCTGGAGGATATGGATGGAAATTTTTTACAAACGATTTACGTAAACGAATCGGTGGCTAAGGGATATTTTAAATATGCCGTTAAGAACGGTGGACAATGGGAGCCTGGTGTAGCCATCAGGCCTGCATCACTGCCGGTATGGGCGCACAGCCGTGGCATTAAATCCGGTGATGGCCATTTTATGCCTACCCGTGAAAACCCGGTTCCCGACGCATTTACCTCAGCCACTCCGGAAGCGGATTTTGCCGTTTACAGCAGAACTCCCGAAACTTTAAGCGGCAGGGTGAAAGTGCTTTTTGAGATCAACCAGTCGTGGGACTGGAACGATTTCTGGACGAACAGCAAATACCCGGATGATCAGGATTATAAAACCTCATCGCAACCTTCGGTGGTTTATTCCGCTGTAATTGATTTTGACGATCCGAAAAAGGAGTATCAGCTTCAACCCGCTGGTCATGGTCACTATTCCGGAAAAGACGGGAAAATTTATACCGATTTGTCAACCCTGTCTTCTGCTTTGGAAATAGTGGACCAGGTAATTGTTTCTGTAGAGAAAGATTAATCAGCACAAAAAAACCTCCCGGAAATGCGGGAGGTTGAGGGTTATGTTGAGAAATGATAAAATCGGTTACAGCGGCTTAAGGCTTACATCAACAGTTACTTCAATCTCTTTGGCGATATTGTTAATTACCGTTTTTGGAATTTTGATATCATAATCAGCCACTCTTACCATAAACTTTGATTTGCCATGTATGGCATCCCCTTCCACTTCAAAAGTGCCTGATTCGGTAATATCCTGCGTAACCCCGTGAATGGTGAGTTTACCTGCGATGGTAGCATCATACTTCCCGGGTTTCGAAAAATTGATCTCATTTGCATTTTTCAGCTTACCAACAAAAGTGGCGTTGGGGTATTTGTGAGATTCCATATAATTTTCGTTGAAATGCTCCTGCATCAGCGCTTTTTCAAACTTAAAGGATTTGATGAGCACCTTAAACACAAAATCTCCGGATTCAGTGTCCAGGGCTGCATTTACCTGGTTGTTGTGTGCTTCGATGTCCTCCACCGGCGTGGATGAGAAAAAGCTGATATTGCCATTTTTGGTGATGTACTTTTGTGCGATTGCTGAACTGCTGATGAATAGCATTACAATCAATAAACTGCTTATAGTCTTCATTTTTTCCTTTATTTAATGGATTATACATTTTAAAATTTACTTAACAACTGAACCATTTTCGATGATCACGTCGGTACCGTTATATCCCGAACAGAAACCTTTTAGCGTTATTTGCTCCGAAAGCGGGTGAGTGAGAATTTTTTCTTGGTGATTGGGCAAAATGGTTACACGTATGCCTTCAGCGCCAAACATGCCCTGCTCAAAAGCAAAAACCCCGATGACCAGCGTATCCGTTTCTTCTACCGTGTTCATCTGTCCGGTAATCTGGATTACCTTTCCGTTGTAATTTTTGGCAGCGGCTTCAGCATTTGAGGTAAAGGCGTTGTACAATTCCGCGGCAGACAGCACGAAGTCCGGGTCTGCTTTTTCATAGTCGGTGTGTGCTTTGTTGTAAATAAACGTGTATCCTGCCCATGCCCCGACAGCGCCGAGGATGACAAGTGCAATCAATATTTTTATCCAGGTTTTCATATGATTATTGTTATTAAATTCTTTGCAATGATATACCGGGAATAACACGGATGCAACCGGAAAGTTCCGGACAGGCAAAAATCAATGCCGAACGGGCAGATTTTAATTTCGGGGAGAATATTTGCTGAATTGCAGAAATTATTATTTTTGCAGCCGCTTTTTGAAAATCATGGGGCATTAGCTCAGTTGGTGCCGAAAAATAGAAGCTATGCTTCTTAATTTTTCGAGCATCCTCGAAAATTTGAGAAAATCACAGATTTTCTAATTTTTCGGGACTAGAGCGTTTGATCCATAAACAGTTCTTAAAATTTGGGGCATTAGCTCAGTTGGCTAGAGCGTTTGACTGGCAGTCAAAAGGTCAACGGTTCGATTCCGTTATGCTCCACTCTAAAAATCAGGCAGTTAACAGTAGTTGACTGCC
>JAGYLT010000065.1 GCA_018400545.1 Bacteroidales bacterium | reverse complement strand
GTTCTCTCAAGTCTCTTCGTTCTCTCAAGTCTCCTGGATCACTAAAGTCGCCCTTTCTCCCAAGTCCTCACTCAATTCGTAATTCTAAATTCGTAATTCTAAATTCGTAATTCTAAATTCGTAATTCCAAACTTCCAACTCCCCTCCTATTTCCACGCTTTAACGAGCAAACCCGTTCCGGTATTATGTTTCAATCGTACGTCCAGAACATTCATCAGCAAAGCAAACCAATAGGTCAGCAAATAATAAAATGGTACGATAACAAAGAAAATTTTGGAGGTGTTGAGCATCAGAATGGGGTATTTCATGGATAACCGCCACGAAATTTTTCCCGGCCATCCATAGGTGTACCTCGCCTCCGTTTTCGAAAATCCCGCTTTCTTCAGTTTTTCCTGTATTTCTTCAATATTGTAGCCATCCCTTACGTGCTCATCCACAAATGAGGCCGAACCGTCATTTTCGTAATCATCATGTTTGTGATGATCGTGCACATCGCTCCCACCCTGATCAGAAGGTGTGGAGATGATCAGCATGCCACCCTTTTTCATGGATTGATGCAGATTTTTAAACACCTGAACATCCTCTTCGATATGCTCCATCACATCCACCGAGAGCACCAGGTCGAAAGCATTGCCTCGTACAAATTTGGTGAGGTCGGCATATTCGAACTCCACATTTTTGTTTCCAATCTTTCCGAAAAAATCCCGGCAATCCTCAATCTGATCTGTTTTAATATCTACGGCCAGCAGGTTCCAGTCGGGATGCTTTTTTGCCACATGGTAGGTGTACTGGCCAAATCCTGATCCGGCATCCAGAAAATCTACCTTTTGGTTTGCATGGCTTTTCGAATATTTCCGCAATGCTTTTTTCACATGCCAGGTCCTGAGCAGCAGTGTATCCAGCAGGCGATAAAACATTTTTCTTGCCCCGGGCGTACGGTTAAAAAAACCACCCAGCGATCTTTTTATCGGGTCGTATTCCATCTTATAATCTGGTTAATTGTCGTGTAACAGGTTGTCGATATTATCGATATAATCCAGCGAATCATCTTCAAAAAATTCCAGCTCAGGAATATGGCGAACCTGGTTTTTAATCCGTTTACCGAGGTTGAACCGGATTTCACCCGCGTGATATTTTATTGACTCCATGAGTTGCTTTTTATCGGAAGTTGCAAACAGGCTGAGAAACACCCGTGCCAGTGCAAGGTCTTTGGTTACATTAACCTTTGTAACGGTGATCATTGCCCCACTATATTTTCCCTTGCCTTCGCGCTGAAACATTTCTCCCAGCTCGCGCTGGAGCATCTTGGAAATTTTAAGCTGTCGTTGTGATTCCATGCCGCAAAAGTACAAAATGTTTTGCCTGAAAAAATCTATATGGAAGGTAGTGCCTGAGAAAACAGCCCGGATAAAAACTATTTCATCGAGTATTTGATCTCAAAAACGGGCTTGCTTCCAACATTTTTAGGGGCGGCAGTTGGAGGCATAAACGTTTTGATTCCGGAAGAATCATTCACCGATCTGATATATCCCGTTAGCAAATCCATGCGCCTTTGGGCAAACACACCGGCAATGGAATCGACGGTATGCACCGGAACAATATCTCCGGACGCTTCGACGACATTCACCGAATCAGACTGGGTTTCGGTTTTCAGAAAATCAATAAAATCTTCATTGTATTCGAGGTAGCTTTTACCCGTGCTGGTTTCGAAAAGCTTCGCCGCTTCAGCTACTGCAATCTCCTCTTTTTCTTTTTCCACATCGTTAAAATACACCATCTCAATCTCAAGCCCTTCCTTTTTTTGCTCCAGTTCCATCAACAGGGCCAATTGCTTCCGGTGGTAATCCGTAAATGTTGTATCCATATAATCGAACTCAATGGCTTTGATGTCTTTTGGATCAACCTGCAACAAGCCGGAAAGAAAATCAACGGGCGAGGCAGCCACTTTAACGATCAGGTTTTTGAAGGTATTCCAAATGATTTTCCCGATATTTACTTTTGGATCGTTCAAATCCCCGCGAACCGGAACATCCAGATTTATCACCCCATCACGGTCCTTGAGCAGGAAAAGGGCAAACCTGATCGGGAGATTGTACAATCCGCCCTTTTTGCTGCCCAGCTCTACATTTTCAATCACCAGTTCATTCTCGCTTTCAAGTTGCCCATCGAGGATGGAAGTTTGAGATTTATAATACATATCTCCATAAAGGATCGGGAAACCCATGAAATGCCGGGAGTAGATATTCAGATCGCTGAGCAGGAAATCTTTAATCACATAATTCAGCTTAAAATCCATGGGGTTGGAAGGATCAAACCCGAACTGCGCCGTAAGTTCACCCCGCTGATTGAGCAACATTTTCGCATAGGTGTCCACCCAGTTTATTTCGGTGGTGATGCTGTCGGCAGTCATTTCCATATCGCTTAGCAGATAAAGAAATGGCTCCGAAGTGGTATTATCCACAAAATCAAGGATACCATCCCTGATGCTGAAATAGTTTACGGCGTATTCATAATCAAAACCTGCTTCTTCTATTGGTTCGGTTTCCCCTTCCACAGACAGCGTATCGCTGTAATCAGATTCGTAATCCAGGATTTCGAAAAAATTGTTGGTAGAATCGTACATATCAAAATACACATATGGCCGGGTAAGAAACACCGAGTCGAACATAAACTCCATGTTGTATGAATCGATCTCCGTAAAGTAGCATTTCGCTGTATCAAGGCTAAAAAACTGCCAGCCATATTCGTCTGCAATTTGAAACCTGTGGGCTTCAGCCATTCCGGAAACAACGGCCTGATCGGGCATGTAGAGATTTCCCCTGATCTTCACCTCCGAATTCACGTTTCCATAAAATGCATCGATGCGCAGGTAATCTTTGGCATACCCGCTAAATCCGGTCAAATCCAGGTTTTGCAGATCAACATCCGCTACAAAATCACCTGCATTGATTTCGGCCTTGAGTGTGGAATTCACCAGCGCATCCCCATTCAGCTTAAAATCGATCATGGCATCTATGCCTTCCTCCAGCGCGCGGCTTTCGCTGGTTATATTTTTGGCCAGGATATTCATTTCCGAAACATCATACGCATAGGCCTTTCCGGTATATCGTTCCATAAAATCAACGCTGCCATCCAGCACCCGAACCTGATTTACGGCATACATCAGGCTGGCAGCGGTATCCGGCAATTCAGGTTCTTTTTCTGCCACAACCTCTACATCTTCCGAAAAATAATCTTCATAATTGATCACTTCGAAAAAATTGTTGGTCGAATCATTCAGATCAAAGTAGATGTAAGGCCTGGTGAGCGTTATCGAATCGATGATAAAATCCATGTTGGCTGCATCAATTCTGCCGAGGTAGCAATCCAGGTTTGAGATGTTGATGTACTCTTTTTCTGTAAGATCAGTAGATGAAAAATTTTCGAAATTCACCAACCCCGAAACAATCGCATTTTCGGGATGATTGATATTTCCGGCGATATTTATGTTGGTGTTGAATTTTCCTTCCAAAGCGGAGATATTGAGGTACTTTGTGGCGTAGTCGGTAAAATTGTTGAGGTGAAATTTGCTGATCTGAATATTGGCATCAAAATCGCCTTTCACCGGATCGGCGTTGATGGAAGCCTGGAAAAAACCTTCGTTCCTAAAATTAAATCGCAGCCCCGCCTCGCTTGATTCCTCCTGATCCCAGCTCACATAAGGCACATAAAAATTCAGGTCGTTCAGGTTCCAAACCTTGTCGATGGCCAGATCGTGATACCGGATATTGGCGTCCTTCAGTTCAAAATCAGAAAGTTCAAACCTGAATGGCTCATCAGCCTGTGTGGTATCCGGAGGAATGGTATCCGGCTCAGTTTCGTAAAAAGCTACCAGGTCGTCGAAGTTAAACACCGTATCATCGTGCAAAATATTGGTTTGAAGCCCTTTCAGGTAAAGTTGCTGAATGACCAGTTCGTTGGCAATCAACTTATAGGGAACCAGGTTTATGATGAGGGTGTCGAAGGAAACAAAAGCGGCCTTGTCATCAGCTTCAAGCATTTTAAAGTGATACAGCCGTGTAGTTCCTGTAAAATAATTAACCCTGATTTTTTCAAGTGCAATTTGCCTTCCAATCAGTTCCCTGCTGTTTTTTACCACATGATTTTTGGCCATGCCGGGACCAAATATCATTGCGATCACCACAATCAAAAATAAAACTGAAAGGATGATAAGCCAGGATTTCTTCTTCATGGTAAGGCGTTAAAGGATGCTTGCTTTAGAGTTCCCAGCCAAATCCGGATTCCAGCACATAGTCTGTTTCGCTGGCCCCTTCTGCAGGCTTATTGTCATAGTTCACCGTAAAGCCTGCCCGGATATAAAAATCGAGAGGCAGGTCATATTTTGCATCAAATTTTACATCAGAACGAAACCTTTCAGTTTCTGTAAGCCCCTGATAGACCGTGGCTGAAACAAGCAGATTCAGATCGCCAATATCATATAAATTAAGTTCTGAACTTAAAAAGCCTTCCCAGCTTTTGCGTTGTTCTGCTTCGGTTGCATATTTTTCGTCGTTGTAGGAAGCACCCAATGAAAACCCCCAGTAGGATTGATTGGTGTGAATCACATATTTACCGAAACCCAACCGCGCATTGATACGCAAATCAAGCTTTTGCTCGGTATTTGAAAGGAATGAAATATTGGCCGGAATATACCAGTCTTTGGGTAAGAAATAACTGAAAGATGCGGAGCCGTCGGTTCTGCGGGTAGCTTCAACATCATCCCGCTCAGAGAAAAGTTGCGAATAAGACCCGGACACTGACCACAGGTCGGCAATGTACCCAATATTCGAACGCGTATTTAACTGCCTCAGGTTATTGGCTTTGGCAACACTCAGGCTTAGGTCGATTGAAGCGTAAACCCTGCTCCAGAAATCCTGATCCACGGATTTAATATACACGATGTCGTCCATTTCGGTTTCATAAATGGTGAGCTCTCCTTTCAGCATCACTTTTCCATCTGCCTGGGAGGCAAAACTTCCGGTAACTCTGGTACCATCCGACAAGCTGATCAGGAAGTAGTTTAATCCATAGATTTCTGCTACACCACCCCACTCAATTTTAAAGTCGCTATCGCTGTAATCTGTTTCCACAGTCAAAACCCCTCTGTTCATGCTCTGAATTTCACCTACAATAAAATTGCCGTTGTTAAAAACTATTGAATCGTTGGCTGAAAAAGCCGTTGATGATACTAAAATCAATAAAGCTGCAAAATAAACTCTGGAAATCATTTCATTTAAAATTTGGTAATACTTTAGATTTACACATCCCAAACTTTAAAAAATGGATAATGTTCAATGCAATTTGATTAACCTGCATAATTCGCAAACTAGCATTTTTATGTTGCCACGTCCTCAGGGCAAATGTATTTAAAATTTCATTCAAAGATTATCCTGAATTACCACAGACTTTAGCCTGTATATCTAAGAGCAAAGGAACACCTGGCCGGGGCTGTCTCAAAAGTCCAAATATTGAAGAAAATGCCACAAAGACACCAAAACACCAAATCGCACAAATCGCTGTTATACTGTGATTTATACTTTAGTGAAATTTTTGTGCTTTCGTGATTTTGTGGCGAAATCAATATAATGAGACAGCCCCACCACCGTCCTACCACTCAAGATTATGTATTTAATGTCATGTCGAACGAAGTGAGACATTTGCAATATTTTAAATCATAGCCATTAGTAACCGCTAATAACCAATAACACCCTTCCCCCTCCTGAAAGTCGAAAATCACTTACATTTGCTGAAATCAAAACTTTTATCATGACGGAAAACAAACGTTTATTCCTGCTCGACGCCATGGCCCTGATTTACCGGGCATATTATGCGCTGAATAAAAATCCGCGGGTTACCTCGAAAGGGCTCAACACTTCGGCAATCCTGGGATTTTCAAACACATTGTTCGACATCATCCGCAATGAAAAACCCACGCATCTCGGGGTTGCTTTCGATACTTTTGCGCCCACGCTGCGCAGCGAAGGTTACGTGGAATATAAAGCCAACCGCGAAAAAATGCCGGAAGACATCGCCAGAGCCATTCCCTACATTTATAAACTCATCGAAGCTTTTAGCATTCCGGCTTTGTTCGTGGATGGTTATGAGGCGGATGATGTGATCGGTACACTTGCAAAAAAGGCTGAAAAGGCAGGATTCACAACCTACATGATGACGCCCGACAAAGACTTTGGGCAGTTGGTTTCCGATCACATTTTTATGTATAAACCTGCCTACATGGGAAACAAAGCACAGGTTTTGGGTGTGGAAGAAATTTGTAAAAAATACGATCTGGAACGGCCCGAACAGGTGATTGATATTTTGGGTTTGTGGGGCGATTCATCGGATAATATTCCGGGGGTACCCGGCATTGGCGAAAAGCGCGCCAAAGATCTCGTTAAAAAATATGGCAGTGTGGAAGCTGTGATCGAACATGCTGATGAACTGAAAGGCAAGCTCGCCGAAAATGTCAGGGAAAATGCTGAACAGGCCCTGGAATCCAAACAACTGGCTACCATCGAATTGAATGTTCCCATCGATTTTGAAGAGGAGAAACTGAAAATCAGTACCCCGGATTTCGAAGCGCTTAAAGAATTATTCCTGGAACTGGAATTCAGAACATACGCCGCCCGCATTTTCGATTTTTTTAAATCGGAAGGATCTGAAAAAATTGCGCAGGCTGCTGAAAAACAGGAAGACCTTTTCAGCCAGGCCGGTGTGGAGGTGGAAACATTGAACTCCATCGAAACGACTGATCACAATTATTATCTCGTTGATAATCGCAATAAAAGAGAAAAACTTATCTCAGAAATCAAAATGCAAAAGTCATTTTGTTTCGACACCGAAACCACCGGCATCGATCCCAACAACACCGAACTGGTGGGGATGTCGTTTGCCCTCAAGCCTAATGAAGCTTGTTATCTGCCCATTCCCGCCGACCCGGAAGAGGCCAGAAAAATTGTGGCTGAGCTGAAGGAAGTTTTAGAGGATCAAAAGATTGAGAAAACGGGACAAAACCTCAAATTTGACATCGCCGTTTTAAAATGGTACGATGTGGATGTGAAAGGCAAATTGTTCGATACCATGCTGGCGCACTACCTGATAGAGCCGGATTTACGGCACAACATGGATTTCCTTGCCGATCATTACCTGAAATACAAAACCATGAGCTATGAGGATGTAACGGGCAAGAAAGGTGTGAAGCAACTCAACATGCGTCAGGCCTGGGAAAAGCATCCTAAAAAAGTGCTCGATTATGCCGCCGAAGATGCGGATATCACATTACAATTGCGCCAAAAACTGGAACCGTTGCTGGATGAAAGAAAGGTGAGGAAACTGTTTGATGAAATCGAGATACCGCTGTTGCCAGTGCTTGGAAGTATGGAGGCCGAGGGTGTGAATCTGGATATTGAAACACTGAAGAATTTTTCGAATCAGCTCAAAGTGGAGATTGAAGCTGTGCAAAAGGAAATTTTCGAAATGGCCGGAGAGCAGTTTAATGTGGGTTCGCCGAAGCAGTTGGGTGTAATTCTTTACGAAAAACTCAAAATTACCGATAAGCCCAAACTCACCAAAACCAAACAATATTCCACCAGTGAGGATGTACTCTCCAAGCTTGAGAAGAAACATAGCATTGTCACAAAAATTCTGGATTATCGCTCACTCACCAAACTCAAGTCAACTTATGTGGACGCACTTCCTGAGTTGATCAATCCACGGGATGGAAGAATTCATACAAGTTACAACCAGGCTGTGGCGGCAACCGGCCGGCTGAGTTCAACAAATCCAAACCTCCAAAACATTCCGATACGCACCGAAAAAGGGCGCGAAATACGCAAAACCTTTGTGCCCGGGAATGAGGACAAGATTTTGCTTGCTGCGGATTATTCACAAATCGAGTTGCGCCTGATTGCCCACATGAGCGAGGACCCGGCCATGATGGAAGCCTTTGTGGAGGGCATGGACATCCACACGGCAACAGCAGCAAAAGTATATGGGGTTCACCCCGATGAAGTAAGCAAGGATATGCGCCGCAATGCCAAGACCGTAAACTTCGGAATAGTGTATGGTATTTCAGCTTTCGGGCTTTCTGAGCGCCTGAACATTCCAAGAGGTGAAGCCCGGGATATTATCGAAAACTATTTTAAGCAGTATCCGGGTGTGAAAAAATACATGGACAGCAACATTGCTTTTGCCAAAGAGCATGGATTTGTGGAAACCATCATGGGCCGCCGGCGCTACCTGAAGGATATCAATTCAGGCAATGCAACCGTTCGTGGTTTTGCGGAGCGAAATGCCATCAATGCGCCTGTTCAGGGTTCATCGGCGGATATGATAAAAATTGCCATGATCCGGATTTTTAATGAAATGGAAGCTCAAAACCTGAAATCAAAAATGATTTTACAGGTGCATGATGAACTGGTGTTTGATGCTGCA
Source organism: Bacteroidales bacterium (assembly GCA_018400545.1). Next base: position 1,829 of record JAGYLT010000065.1, on the reverse strand, counting down.
AAAGATGAACTGGATAAAATTAAGCCTATCGTGGAAAAAAACATGAAAAATGCCATCAGGCTAAAAGTGCCGGTTGTGGTGGATATGAATACCGGAAACAACTGGCTGGAAGCACATTAGTATTATCAAGCTAATTTCCAATAGATAATTTCGCGGGTGGGCAACTTTAGGTGATAACCCTTTGAAATACATTCATTTAATCCCTTAAATGTACCAGGTTTAAATAGTGGGGAATATCTTGGTGTTTTTAACATTTTTTCTATTTTAGCTTAACTTCCTAAAAAAAACTGGAATCCCTTTGTTTATTACAAAAGTAGTTGCTACTTTTGCATCATGTTTATACAATGTAGCACCGTTAAGCGCAAAGGCATAATAAGCCGAAACAGAAAACTCGCAATGAGTTATCGTGATCCCCAGACCAAGAAGCCAAGGGTAAAGACTGTCCAGAAAATCGAAGGTCTCCCTATCGCCGAAAGAGCCAAAATAATATATGAGCACGGAGGCGTCAAACATCTAACTTCTGAAGAATGGCAGGTTTTAAATATTGAAGGATTATTATCAAAAGAAAAACCTGGTTTTGAAGTAGGAGATGTTTACAGAGGAGGCGGACTGGCAGTAGCTTTAAAGCATTTAAAACAAAGCGGGATGTTTGCTGTGCTGGACAAACACCTTAGCCGTAGAACCAGTCAAATAATGCAGGAACTTGTCATCCATCAGATGATCTATCCTAACAGTAAAGTAAAGTTTTGTCAACAACGCGAAAGCGGGTTGATGTACCTATTTGGAGGCAAGAGGAGTTTTAAAGAAGATTCGGTGTATGGGGCAATGGATGAGTTGCAAAAGAAATTTGGGGACATCAAACAAAGTTTATACAAAAAATTGCCTTATACTACTGATAAGCTATTATTATATGATTTGAGTAATAGCTATTTCACAGGAAATAAAGCTGAACTGGGCGGACGAGGGGATAGCAAAGAAAAAAGGCACGATCGGTATATTGTTACTTACGGCTTGGTGGTTAACCAGGACAATATGCCTTTGGATATACAAATATGGAAAGGTGGCACTGCAGATGCAAAAACTGTCCTTAAGACTTTTTCGGACTGGAAAAAATATTATAATGCAACAAAGGCCATTTGGGTAGCCGATCGCTCGATGAGCGGTGAACCCACAATTGATGACATAAAGCAACTGGGGCTAAATTATATTACAGGACTTCCCGGCCAGGCACAACAGGCACTTTTGATGATTGAACATGCCCATCAGCCAGAACTGTTCGACCAACAAGGCATCACATCAATAAACCATAACGGGAGACGATATATTTTATGCCGCCACCAAAGCAAAGGTTACCGCAAAGTATTCCAGGCTGCCAACCACAGGCGCAAAGTATATGAAGAGCTAAAGAAAATAAAAAACACCCCACAAAACAAAGATGATAAAAAATTGTACCACCGCGCAATGAAGGTACTTGAAAAGTATCAGCAAAAAAACTTATGGAATATTTGGATCGACCCCATTGAAATAAAAAATCAGGAACGCTACCGGTTAATGTTTAACCTTGACCGCAAAGCATCTGTTTTACAAGATAAAATAGGGCACTACTATTTATTACAAACAGACCTTGATCAGGAAAGTATGGATGACACAATGATTGTCAATAGTTATCAGGACCTGATAAAAGTAGAAAGGAGTTTCAGGGACATGAAGACCCATATCGAAGTAAGGCCGATGAGGCATTGGAAGGAAGGCAGAATCAAAGCGCATATTTACTTGTGTTTTTTAAGCCTATGGTTAAATAAATACATTGAACAAAGTTGGCGCACTAA
>JAGYLT010000064.1 GCA_018400545.1 Bacteroidales bacterium | reverse complement strand
TAAACGGATGCGCTGCTAAAAGTGCCATCACCTGAGGTTTCCCACATTATACATGAATAATTTTGTACTGATGCAGAAAGTTCAGCATTGCAATCCGGGCAAATGGTCATATCGTTGCCTGCATCTACTGTTGGGTTTACATTTACTTCAACAGTTAATTCATGATTTGAAACAAGGGTGCCATCCGAAACTTCCAGGAAATAGGTAGTTGTGGTTGTGGGTGTATGAAAATCTTCAGGGTTTGTGGAGGTAAAACCTGCCGGTTCCGAAGTCCAGTTATAGGTATAGTTTCCTGTAGATTCAACAAAAATATTTGCATTCAGTGTAATCTCATCACCAAGACATGCAGGATCGGGATTTGCAGTGGCAAATGCATCAAAATCTTCAAGGCACTGAAGATCGGTCATGGCTGATAAACCCAGCGGGCCCCATATGTTAGTGCCGTAGTAATCAGGGTCAAACGCTGTAACATCAACATCATAACTTTTTTGAGTAGTATATGAATAGACTTTGAAAAACATTTGTTCGTTAAACCCGAAACCATCCTTTTCGGTTGTGGAAGGATCATCTCCAAAAACAGCAAATATGATATTTTCGTCACCGAGCCAGAAATCGGCGCCGCCACATTTTAGTTCATTGTTGTCGTCCGTGTAAAATGCACCGATATAATCGCCGGCTTGCAATGGAACATCATTTATCCGGGGATTGGCTTCAAGCATGATAATCATTCCGTGGGGATTGGATGAAGTTGCCTGGAACTCCCAACCGGGAGGAATGGGATTGTTTTGAGCGAATGTTGAAGCTATAAAAAGCATCGTGAAAATGCTGGTCAGGGAGGATACCGTTAGTTTGTAGTTTGTTTTCATCGGTGTAGATTTTATTTGTTTTACTATTTTGCTGTTGATTTCAAAAGTATTCCCCACACCTTATAGATTCAAGTAAATTATGCTATTCTAATAATTGGAAGTTTTTCTTTATTGGAATGAATTGGCAAGGGGCATTTTATTTTTTAAAATATGCCGAATCCAACTGTGCTCATGGTATTGCCACAGGCAGGGATGTCCGATCCGGATGGGGGGGTAAACTTTCAGATTATAATCTACTCAGTTAAATATCAATGATATATATTTTCCGGAGGCGCTTTATGCGATTATAAAGTGCGATGCTTATTACGATTACTTAAGAATTCCATCGGATACGCTGGAGTCTGAGCGGAGGAAGGTTAGCCAATTAAGTCGGGGATTGATATTTATTGGTGATGAAATTATCGGGCTTGTGCAAAAACGAGTTTCAAAATTGGAAAAAATTAGTGATATGTGGCAATGAAATTTTATAAATAATTATTAATCAGATGTATGAGGTCAAATTCCAAAATATGGAATATCTAATCATAACAAAAACACTGCCAAACAGTAAAAATTTGATAATTAATTGCAACCCGGAAAAGAAAAAGTTTGGGGAGTGGCTACTTTAATCCAGTATGATTTTCCCGGAACGATTTGCCCGAGCGTGTTTCCGGAGTTTTCGGGTTGATAGAATGAATTACTTTCAACTTCAGTGATGATGATAAGGTCTTCACCCAAAAGATCGTCAATTTGCTGCGGAGAAACCGGACATGATGATAAAACCGGGATCAAATTCCAGCCGGATTTTAAGGTGATGGTTTTATCAGAAATTTCAAAACCTGAAAGTTGCCAATCTGCATCTTCATCCAGTATCAACCTCAAGCCAGTCATGTTGGAGAAATCTTCCACCGTATTGATGTTGTATTCGGGCCAGTAAATCTGCAAGGACTGTTGCACAAAAATCAGGTTTGGTGAAACCGGTTCGAAAATCTCCTCAAAGGATTTCCCATCAAAATTTATATAGGATGAAAAACTGTTTTCACCAGCATACATATTGATAATCTGATTTTTAAGAATCGTAAGTTCAAGCATGTCGGTGGCCGAAACCTCGCAGGCTTCCTCCGGTTGCGCGGTTATCGTCAGGGTAGTTCCATAGTTAGCGATGTCGTTAAATCCGGGGAAATATTCAGGGAATAAGGATTCCGGATTTATAAATGTGCCATCGCCGGATGTTTCCCACAAAATGCTTCCGTAATTGTCTGCTTCCGGGTTTGGAATAAAAGTTTCACTTTCGGTAATGGTGTCATTGGCGCCCGCATCTACTATTGGCGGAGCTTCAAAATAGAGGGTGAAAAAGTCGTCCGAAGGATTTGTGCACGGATCGATGGGCCATGCTGTAACCCCGATAATTATCGATCCAAGTGCATAATCGTGTTCAGGGTCAGGGGTGTAAGTCGGGTTCAGCAATGTGTTGTCGTCAAACATACCGGTTCCGTTTATGGTAAACCATTCCAAATCAGCGTAATTTTCTGCTTCCGTTTCTGAAAAAACATAATCATCACCATGACAAACCGAAGCCTGATTGCTGCCGATTTCAACAGTGGGTTCCGGAAGCACCGAAATACTGATGGTATCTGTGGCCGGCACTGTGCACGGATAAACCGCATAACCGGAAATGAAGAGCTTAAATGATTCGGAATTATTATCATTGGTGCCGGGATAATAAACCGGATTTTCAACATATGGATTGCTAAAATAGCCGTCCCCCAACGAAGTCCAAAGCACAAATGAGGTATTTGAGGCGCTGCCCTGCAACTGATAACTACCCTGCTGGCAAACTTCACCGTTGGGGCCGGCATTGGCCTCCGGATTGGGTAAAAGAATAACCTGAATATCTTTCTTAACATCATAATCCTGGCAAATACCCGTGCCGAAAGCATGAATGGTGACCATGGTTCCACCACCGGCAATATCTTCAGGTCCCGGGAAATAGGTTGTGCTGAGCATTTCCGGGTTCAGGAAAGTGCCATCTCCGGATGTTGTCCACATTAATGCGCTATAATTTGAAGCAATGCTGTTGAGGTTTACCGCTGCATCTTCACAGACAGTTTTCGTTGAAGGTGCTGCCAATGTGGCTAAATCGTGAGTAGAAACCAAAGTTTGTGCAGAGACCATGTTTGTACATGGATTAAGTGAACTGACAGTAACCGTAAGTTCAAATTCGTTGGTATTCAAATCTGATGTGCCGGGGAAATATTGGGTAGTCAATGCGTTCGGTTCTGAAAATGAGCCATCCCCATTTGTTTCCCACATCACTTCATCAAAAAGATTTCCTTCTGCTTCCATGATCATGTCCTGGCTTTCGCAAAACTCATATTCTGCGGGGAGAGAAACCGCTGCATTGGGTTGCATTGCAACACTTTTATTATCCGCTGCGACTGTCTGGCATGGGTCAAGTGGGAATGCGGTAAGGGAAAGTGTTACTTCCAGATTTTGTTGATCCTGTGTTCCCGGATAATACCAGGTGCTGAGCGATCCGGCATTTTCGAAGGTTCCGTCTCCGGTAGTTGACCACACAACGCCGGAGGAGTTGGTCATGGTTGCCTCAACAAAAGCCGGCTGATCAATGCAAATCGTGATGTTATCCCCTGCATCGACCATTGGCTCGTCGAAAACCGTAACAAAAAATTCATGTGTCGAATTGTTGGTGCCATCCGAAACTTCAAGAAAATAGGTGGTGGTGACGTTTGGTGTGTGGGAAGCGGTTTGCGAAGTGCTGTTTAATCCCGGTGGTGTGGAAGTCCATTGCCAGGTATAATTTCCGGTTGTTTCGATAAAAATGTGGCCTTCCAGATTTATGGATTGCCCGATGCAAATGGGATTGGCATCCACGGTGGCATAGGCATCGAAATCAACTTCGCATTGCACATCCGTTGCTGCTGACAAACCCAGGGGTGACCACGTATTCGTTCCGTAATACTCCGGATCCCAACTGATGGATGTTACGTCATACGCCTTGAAATTGTCCTGGTAATATATTTTAAAATGCATGGTTTCGTTGAACCCAAATCCGTCTTTTTCAGGTGTGGACGTATCGTCGCCAAAAACGGCAAAAATGATGTTTTCGGTTCCTGTCCAAAAATCAGCGCCGCCGCATTTTAGATCGCCGTTGTCATCTTCATAAAAAGCGCCGATATAGTCTCCGTAATTTATCGGAATATCGTTAATACGTGGGTTTGCTCCCAGGACGATGATGACGCCGTGCGGGTTTTCGGTGTTCGACTGGTACTCCCAACCCGGTGGCAAATCTTCACGATTGGTTTCTGTATAATCAGTTTGAACCTGATCAGGAAGCTGAATGGCAAAGGCTGTGGTAAAATTTCCCACATTCAGTAACAGAACAATTAAAAGTATCCTGTTAAATGTATTTCCGGTAGCGCTTGTAAATGGTTTCATCTTTTTAATTGAAGTGTAATGCGTCATCAAACAGCTTTTGATGATGCCCTGGTTTATCATTTATTTATGGTCCCCTTTTTTGCAAAAAAACAAGGTAAAACTACTTAAAAAATGAATTTGGATGTAAATTCAGCATAGAAAAATCATCCGTTCAACTTTTCGACAAGCTGACTCTGATAAGAAATTCTGTTATCCTTATTGAGGAAATAAATCATCGCCATTAGAATTGCAGAAATCACCAGGCTTAAAGCGAAAAGAAAATTATTTTCTACATCGCCAAAACTCTCCACAGGCGTTTCTGATGTGCCGGTATTGTAAAAATAATAAGCCAGCACAGCGGATGCATTATTGATGAAGTGTGCAAGAATTGGCAGCCACAGCGAGCCCGAACATACCAGCATGTAGCCAAAAATAATACCCAGTGCCAGTCGGGGAAGAAATCCATAAAATTGCAAATGAAACATACTGAACAAAATAGCGCTGAGCCAAACGGCAATGTTTACATTCCGGAGGCCCTGCGCAAAAATCCTAAGTAAAACTCCCCTGAATAAAAGCTCTTCGCCAACCGAAGCCAGCAAAGCCACCATAAACAGGTTGAGCAAAAGCCCGGAAATGGTTTCGGTTTGAAGAAAAGCTTCGGTAAGCCTGGCTGCACTTTCTTCGCTTTCGCGCATCCAGTTTTCGATTCCGCCTAACCAGTCGGGTAACGAAAGTTGCTCGTTGATGCCCATCATCCAGTTGATCCCGGGTAAAATGGTAAAAATCAAAATAAAAGTGCTGATTATAGTGAGCATGCCCGGCATACGGTTGAGCCACAAATATTTTGTTGGGCGTTTAGAAACCAGAAGCGAAAAAATCAATGGCGGTAAAATAAACATACCGATCTGGCTGACAATTTGAAAATATTTCATCAGGGAAATGTCTTCAGGGTTTTCAAGGCCGGATGCCTGACTTAGCATATCCATTACATCAATACCAAATGAAGGTATGGCAATAAGGACGCCGGCAAAAAACACGATGAGCGTGGTAAACAGGATTATCAGGATCAGGATCAGGAACTGAACAAAGGAACTGCTGCCGGCAAGAAAACGACCAGATGGGTGCATATGTGAAATATTTTAACGTGCAAAAATAGATTTTTCAGCCAAGCGCTTTAATGCATTCAATGTTTAACAAACATCCGGGTGGAAATATACTTGCATTTTTAATAGAAATTGCCTATATTTAGGCGGTAACCTAATTGACTATTAACCATTAAAAACAACAATCATTATGAGAACGCAAACCATTTTAACCACGTTGGTTTTGCTGATTTTTAGCTGCTCGTCGGTGTTTTCGCAGTTGCCCGACAGGCCCAGCAAAACCCACTCACAGGAAAGCAAAACAAGTTCCAATCAAAACCGGATCGATTTACAGGCCGGCTCTGTTGGTGGCCAGGCCGAGGAGTCGCTGCCCGGCCAAAAAGGATCGGCCTACCTGAACCCGGAATTCATCGAGGGTGTTATTGCCATGAAGGATGGCAGCCGAATTGAAGGCAGGCCCATGCGTTTTAACCTCTACACCCAACAAATGCAATTTATCGAGAATCAGGATACCCTGGCCCTTGGAAACCCATGGGAGATAGAGTATTTAAGAATTGCAGACAAGGTTTTTGTTTACACCGATTATCTTTGTGAGGGTGAACACCGATCAGGTTATTTTGAACTGATGGAAGACGGTGATTGCAGGCTGCTTAAGCGTTGGGCGGCACTTTATCATGAAGTGGAAGAAGAAGGTGAGAAATCCGGAGAGAATTGCTTCTATCGCGATTGCCAGTGCTATCTGCAGTTTTTTATGAATCCCGCATCGCGGGTGCAGAAAAAAAGAAAGGATCTGGCATTGAGCTTTGCCAGCAACGGAGATGAGGTGCTGGATTATATGAGAGATGCTAAGCTTAAGCTAAAACATGAAGATGATCTGGTGAAAATTGTGGAATATTACAACAGCCTGCAATAAGATTTGTGAATTCACCCGTTTGTGTTAGAACACTTAAATGGCCGTTAATGAACAGCATGATTTTTTAACGGCCATTCCTGTCTGGCTAAAAATCGTCCATAGATTTTCGGAATGCCGAGGGGTTTTTCTTGAATTCACTAACAGAAATACCAGCAACGTTTTTAAACTGGGTTGACAAATACTGAACGCTGCTATAGCCCATCATGTAGGCAATCTCACTCAGCGTTAGCTCACCGTACTGGATAAGTTCCTTTGCTTTTTCAATTTTTTGAATGATGATGAATTTTTCCAGGGTGATATCTTCGTTTTTCGAGAACAGCGTTGACATATACTGGTAAGAAAGGTTAAATTTTTGAACCAGATAATCCGAGTTTTTAACCATGGCGTTAAAGGTGGTATGATGGACCATGTCGATGACTGAGTTTTTGATTTGCTCAATCAGTTGCGTATCTTTATTGCGGAGCAGTTCAAAACCTTCATCCTCCAGTATTTTGGCAATATCGTTTTCTGTTGTTTCTTCGGGATCGTATGAAATTTTGGCTTCACCCAGTTTCATCCAGTGCACATCGATTTTATGCTCACTGAGCGCCCGCTCGCAAAGCTTTAAACAGCAGTGGCACGACATATTTTTTATGATGATCCGCTCAGTTATTAAATCCGGCATTTCTTATGAAAGCAAGTGGTGTGCAAATATAAAAATTCCTCCCTGCAACCAATCACACCTTTTCACTACTCTTTATTGTTAACAAAGCATTGGCCTTAATAGCAATAAATCCTTTTGAATGCTCATGAAACAGGCATAATTTGCAACTCGAAAAACAAGCAATAATTACATAAAAATGAAGTTATGAAGTATCAAATAAATATCAGGAAAAATATGAGAATGCTTACTTCCTCAGCCTTGCTGACTCTTGCAATGCTATTTACCCTCCCGGTTTTTACCCAGATTGCCATTGGCGAATGGCGCGACCATTTACCCTACAACCGCGCCATTACTGTAGCAGATGCAGGTCAAAAAGTTTATTGCGCCACCGAATACAGCCTGTTTTATTATGATCAGGATGACCTGAGCATCAACCGGATGTCGAAAGTAAACGGGCTGTCGGATATCGGCATTAGTTCCATCGCATACAATGAGGAATACAATACGCTGTTAATTGCTTATACCAACACCAACATCGACCTGGTGAAAAATGGGAGCATCATTAATATTTCGGATATCAAAAGGAAACAGATACTTGGTAAAAAGACCATCAACAATATTTATTTTTCAGATAGCCTGGCTTACCTCGCTTGTGGATTTGGCATTGTGGTGCTGGATGTTAAAAACGAGGAATTCCCTGAACCAACGTATTTCATCGGGCCCGAAGCCAGCCAGGTGGATGTGAATGATATCACAATTGGCAACGACACCATTTATGCTGCTACCGAAACCGGGATTTTTAAGGCTTCGATGGATAGCCCAAACCTCGCGGATTTTAACGCCTGGTCTGTGGATCAAAGGTTGCTCCCCAACCAGAACTTCAACGCCATTGCATTTTTCAACAATACCCTAATCGCCAATTACCATCAGGAGGAGTACAGTGGCGATACAGTTTTTATGTATGATTATATCATCAATCAGTGGCAGCGTTTCCCTGAAATTGATCCTTACCGGAAATTTAGTATTCATACCTCCCACGGTAAACTTGTCATCGCAGGGCAATTAAATGTTTATTTTTATAACAGCGATTTTACACGTAGTGACCTCGTGTATTCTTTAAATGATGAAGGGCTGAATGCCAGAAATGCAACCCTTGACAACAACGGGATTAAATGGATTGCCGATTTTTCAAACGGACTCATGAAAACCGAGGACAATTTCAATGCAGATATCATCGCACCGAACGGACCATTTGCAGCCAACGTTTTTGATATGTCCCTCGAAAGTGGGCAGCTTTGGGTAGCTTCCGGCGGACGAACAAGCGGCTGGGGGAAAATTTATCTGCCGGATGGGGTTTATTCATTTAAGGATGAAACATGGGAATCCTATAACCGCTTCCAGGGTTATTCAGCATTCGACAGCATCACCGATATGGTTTGTGTGACTATTGATCCCACCATGCCAAACCATGCCTTTGTTGGTACCTGGCAGGAAGGTGTGATGGAATTCCTTGATGGTGAAGTTGTAAATATTTATAACCAGAACAATAGCACCCTCGAAATCTGGCCGGCAGGTAACTATGTTCCGGTGAGTGGTGTTGCCCTCGACAATCAGAATAATTTGTGGGTTGTCAATTCAGGTGCTAACAACCTGCTTTCAGTCAAAAAATCCGATGGCGAATGGCGGTCATTTCCACTTACTTCATCATTGAGTGGAACTGACGCCGGAAAAGTTGTAATAGACAGTTATGGGCAAAAATGGATTACCCTCAGGGTATATCCTTCTCGTAAATTGGTGGTTTTTTCCGACAACAATACCATCGATGATCCTTCTGATGATTTAACCAAAATCCTGACAACTGCAACTGGTAATGGTAATCTGCCCGGAAATACCATTAAATGTGTTGTCCAGGATCTGGATGATGAAATCTGGCTCGGTAGCGATGAGGGCATTGGTGTAATTTATTCGCCCGGTAATATTTTCACCGGTGGCAACTACGATGCCCAGCGCATCCTGGTTGAAGTGGGCGGATACACGCAGTATTTGCTGGAATCGGAAATTGTTACAGCAATTGCTGTGGACGGCGATAACCGGAAATGGGTCGGCACCGAGAGGGCAGGGGTGTTCCTGCTTTCGGAAGACGGAACCGAAGAAATCCATCACTTCACCGAAGAAAACAGCCCGCTTTATTCAAACCTTATTGTGGATATCGAAATCGACAGCAATGGCGAAGTATTTTTCGGAACCGACCGCGGCATCATATCCTACAGAAGCACAGCCACTCCGGGCCCGCCAACGTTCGAAGATGTTGTGGTTTTTCCCAACCCGGTGCGGGAGGGATACAGCGGCGTAATTGCAATAAAAGGCCTGGTGAACAATGCTGATATAAAAATTACGGATGTGAGTGGAACCCTCATCTATGCAACCCGCGCCGAAGGCGGACAGGCCATCTGGTCAGGAACCAGCTTCGACGGCCGAAAGGCCAGCACCGGCGTTTACATGGTTTTTGCCACCGATGATGAAGGCAACGAAAAAATGGTTTCCAAAATCCTTTTCATAAACTAAGCCAGCTAAAACCGGACGGAAGTAATGCTTCAAAAAACCCGGGGCATCGTCCTCAAAACCATCAGATATTCCGAAAGCAGTATCATTGCCAAAATCTACACCGAGCATTTCGGGTTGCGTTCGTATATCATCAAAGGTGTTTCCGGGAAAACAAAAAACAGGAAAAAGGCCCTTTTACAGGGATTAACATTGCTTAGTCTTGTGGTTTACGAAAAACCCGGTGCAAATCTTCAAAATATCAGGGAAATGGAAAATGCCTTTACCTTTGGCTCCATCCCTTTCGATATCCGCAAAAGTACCATTGCCATGTTTTTGAACGAGGTACTCTACAAATGCCTCGTTGAAGAGGCTGAAAATACCGGGATGTTTCGTTTCGTTTACGATCAGGTTATCGGCCTGGATAATTCCGGGGATAACGTTTCGGAGTTTCACCTCAGGTTTCTGATTGAATTTAGCAGGGTGCTTGGTTTTTTGCCGCGCAATAATTTTTCCGGCCTAAATGCACATTTCGATTTACAGGAAGGTATCTTTATGAGCCACGAGCCCTTGCACAGCAATTTTTTGGATAAAAATCTAAGCCGGAAATTCAGCAGGTTGCTGGACCTGCCTGACGGGAAAGTTTGCAATTCTCCAGCCATGCGCAACGAACTGCTTGAAAAACTCATCCTGTATTATGGATTACATTTGCCCACGTTTGGCGAATTGAAATCGGTACCCGTATTAAAACAGGTTTTGAATGACTAAAAAAATGAAAATTTTTTTCAGGGCAATAGCAAGACTCGGGATACTGCTGATTGTGGCA
>JAGYLT010000063.1 GCA_018400545.1 Bacteroidales bacterium | reverse complement strand
TAAAAGCATCTCCATCCTGACCATCCACATTGATGGAATAGCGTGAACTACCGCCCTTTGCCAGGCGGATGGATGAAATATTCACTTTATTGTCCGATGGATTATAAACCCGAATGGCCTCCGTTATGGAGCCAATGGTGGAAAACACCGTATCGAAGATAAGGGTATCTGATGAAAAATTCAATGAAATAGAAGGGCTGGTGTCGATGGTATCTTCTTTCCGGCAGGAGGAAAAGATGATTGCGGAAACAAGTACTGCAAGGAGAAGAGCAGATAAAGTGCGCTGTATCATGTATTCAGTTTTTTCGGCGGCAAAGATAGCGTGAAAAATTAATGTAGAAGTTACGGAAATCAGGCTGTTTTATTGTGATGAAAAGCCACCCCGTAAATTCATTTTTCACAAACCACCCCGTGAATTATTTTTAAGTGTAACGTATCCTTTTTAAACCAAGGTCTTCGTCCCCGGACAGATTCACGGGGTGGCTCAATAACAGATGTGCTTCTTAAAGATATTTTGAGATGGTTTCGTAGAATACCTGATTGTTGATGGGCTTGGTAATATAATCGTCGCAGCCGGCTTCTTCGGCACGTTCTTTATCGCCAGCCATGGCATAGGCCGTTACAGCAATTACCGGGAGGTCGCTGCGGATTTGCTTAATTTTTTTTGTGGCCTCGTATCCATTCAAAACAGGCATATTGATATCCATCAGCACTATCCGGATACTGGCGTTTGTGGAAACCGCATTTATGGATTCCTCGCCGTTTCGTGCCCTGATCACATCAATTTGCCGTCTGTTAAGCAAGAGCTTAAAAAGATGAAAATTGGTGTCGTCATCTTCAGCAACTAATACGGTAATTCCTTTCATGGTTTTCACATCGGGTTTTAGGTATCTGTTAAACGTTTGGATGGTTTGAGCAGTGCCTGCCTTCAAGGGCAACTCAAAATAAAAAGTTGACCCTTTATCCGGTGCAGAGCGCAACCAAATCCTGCCACCCATCATCCTGATGAGTTTTTTCGATATGGAAAGCCCCAGTCCGGTTCCTTCAAACTCACGCGTACTCGAATCATCAACCTGCCTGAATATTTCAAAAATAATATCGTGTTTGTCTTTGGGAATACCAATTCCTGTATCCCTGACATAAAGCAACACCATATCCGGTGAACTTGTTTTACCTGCCTCGTCAATTCCAATTTCAACCTTTCCTTTCCTGGTGAATTTCAAAGCGTTATTGATCAGATGGCCAAAAACTTTATTAATCCTTCCCAAATCGCCCGACAATCTGGCCTCTTTAAACTGCTCCGGAATCACCATCTCAACATCGATATGGTCCTTGCCCATATCAATTCGTTTTCGGATTGCAAAGTTATACAACCCTTCCATTAATTCGTTAATATAAAAGCGTTCGGCTACAAGTTTTACTTCACTGCTGTCTATCAAACTGATATCCAGGATATCCTCGATAATCGAAAGCAGGTGCCTGCCACTTTTCGAAATAATCTCCGTAAACTCCGCCACCTGATCCATGGGCATGGATTCCTCTATCATATCCGAAAATCCAATAACTGTATTCAGCGGTGTTCGCAACTCATGCGACATGGTTGCCATAAACGAACTTTTCAGGCGATCGCTTTCTTCGGCTTTTTGTTTGGCTGCCAGTATCTGCTCCTCATATTTGCGTTGATCACTTACATCTTCCACGATGCCGATGCCATCAATAAATTCTTCTTTGTCGTTGTAAATACATTTAAAGAATGCCCTTATCGGCGTAAGCTTATTTGCGGTTACCGACCTGTAATCGCCCTCGTAAGTTCCACTTCCCGAAGTGATGGCCTGTGCGATAACGTCTTTCAACTTCTGGTTCTCTAACCTCCTCATCATATTAAATCCAATGAGCACCTCCCGGCTCGAGCCGATAATTTTCACAAAATGCTCATTACAATCGAGGATTTCACCAGTTTTATCAAAATTAAAAACGCCCAGCGGGGTGTTTCTGAAGATGGTTTTGTATTTTTCCTCGTTTTGCCTGCGATGTTCTTCTGCGCGATGCGTTTCGGTAATATCCCGAACGATTGTCAGCACAGCATTTTCCGAGGCTTTTACCATACGGGCATCAAAATATTGACGCTCCCCATTTCTGTTCACATGATATCCGTAAACCTGCATTTCTCCGGTACGAAAAGTACGTTCGATATTCTTCATAGTCAGGTCAGTCAGGTAACCCGGCAATACTTCACTGATATTTTTACCCAGAAATTCCTCAGGAGTAATGAGCAGCGGCTCCTGCGACGATGCATGGTATTCCAGGAAATTCCCTTTCTTATCCATAATAAAAAGTAAATCAGGGAGGGCATCGAGCAGCGAGCGCACCCTGGCCTCTGATTTCCTGAGTTCTTCCTGAATTTTCACACGTTCGGTAATATCCCTGGAAACCGAAAGCGCAAGTGTTTGCCCCTGGATCACGATTTTTTGAACCACTACCTCCGTCCAGATGAGTGTTCCATCCTTGCACCGCTTCTGCTCGGTAAGCTCAATTTTGCTGTCATTTTTCAGGTGTCGTTCGCGTTCGTCTGTCATTTGCCTGCTGGTCCCTTTTGCTGCAATGTCATCCAGCACATTCATGCCCAGTAACTCTTCCCGTGAATACCCTGTTTGTTTAACAGCGGCAGCATTTACATCGACTACCTTTCCTGAGTTTTCACCGATCCCGGTAATAAAAACCGCATCCGGAATATCATTAAAAAGATCTTTAAACTTCCGTTCGCTGTCTTCCAGCGCTTCCTCAGCCTTGCGAAGGTCTGATATGTCCATGGCCGCCTCTACGATGCCAATCACTTTTCCGTTTCCATCAAACATCGGACTGGAGTATATGCGGTATTCGCCGGAGCTATACAGCGGATCGTCAGGTGATGAGTGCCTGACGATTGTTTTTCCATGCCTCAAAACCTTGTTCCAGGTGCAATCAGCGCATGGCGCTTTACCACATTTAAATACTTCAAAACATTTTTCACCAAGCACATCAGACCGGTTGTTGATGTTATGGATTTTTTGTATCCGCTGGTTGATATTTATCACCCGCAAATCATTGTCGATTACGGTGATGCCTCCCGGAATGGCATCAAAAACAGTCCGGAGCGACTGCAAAGCCATCTTAAGCCTTTCCCTTACCTCAGCTTCGGCGGAGATATCAACCATGGCAAGCCGACACCTCACCTGGCCATTTGCAATATCCGGAACAAAAACAATACGCGTTTTGTAGGTCGAGATGCTGAATTCCTTTTGGAATACTTTTCGCGCATTCATTGTTTTAACAAAATATCCGGAAAAATCCCGTTTCTCATCCTCATGGATGAAACTGAGAAAATATTTGTTCACAATTTCATTTTTTTCCTTCCCGATCATTTGTGCTGATGTGGAATTCAGCTCCTTCACTTTTCCGTCTTTGTCAAGGATGATATAGCCAACGGGCCCGTTTTCAAACAAATCGAAATATTGTTCGGCGGATTTTTCCACCTCCCGGCGTGCAACAATCAGTTCCTCGTTCTGCACTTTCAGTTCTTGGTCCTGCAGGCTCAGATCCTCGAGCATTTGCCTGCTTTTGATTTCATTAATTTTGCGTTCGGTAATATCCCGGGCAATGCCCTGCAGCCCAATAATTTTTCCATGTTCATCGAAAGAAAAATCAGCTGTAATTTCCACCCAGACCTCCCGGCCTGGCTTTTCTTTGTGCTCACTCTCTTAGTTCCAGCTTTACTGACCTGGCTTTTTGCCCCGCTTTATCAATTCCATATTGGCTGTCATCTTATCCATCAGGGCTGGGTGATAGGATTCTGTGGGCTAAAAACTCTCCACCATTGGTATTTCTATCCGTTCCCATGTGTAAAGCTAAAACGTTCTGTTGAAGGGCTCATATAGGTTGTCTAAATCTTAGATTTGCCTGACTAGATCACTCTACGCATTTTTATGAGCATCCTGAATTCCCTTTCACCAAGTGCCACTAAATCCTTTGTTTCTGATTCCCTTCTGACTTGGTAAAAAGCAAAAGTAAAATCAGTACCCAGCGCTATAATAAGCGATACGTGGAACCCTGCTGTTCCGCATTTCTTCTTAGCTTTCTTAATCTGTGTTTGCTTGCTTTGGTTATAAAGCAATGATGTTGTATCATTTCGGATATGTCGCTGACAGTTTCATATGGTTTTCGCGAGGCCAGCTTCTCCGACATGAAATACTGGTTGGCAATCCGGCGGTGTAGCTTGAGCTTTCTCATGCTGATCATCAACATGTTCCAAAACAGCCAAAAGCGAATCGATGTTTTGGGCAACGTTTTGCTTTGGATAAATCCATGTTGCAAGCACACACATTAAAAAAATGACATGCGCAAAACTATGCGTAAATTTGAACATTTCCCCCCTGTTTCGTTTGTCCCTGACTTACCGGCTTTATCAGACATAGGCCGGCAGTGGTCTGTTTCAATTACTTCATATCTTTGGCAGGCAAAGTAAAGCAAAATTCGGTTCCTTTTCCAGGCTGACTGTTAACCCATATTTTCCCGCCCGATATTTCGACGAACTCCCTGCAAAGTATTATGCCAAGGCCGGTACCTTTCTCACCCTCTGTACCGCGCTTCCCTGACTTTTCCCCAATATTAAAAAGTTTTCCCACCTCTGCTTCTGTCATGCCAATCCCGGAATCCTTCACACAAATTTTCACCTTTCCATCCTTCTCATGATCAACGCTTAGCTCAACCTTACCACCCCTGGCAGTAAATTTTATGGCATTTGTCAGCAGGTTTCTAACGATGGATTCCAGAATATCCGGATCCACAAAAACCGAAATACTGTCGGGTATTGCGATTTGCAAATCGATGCCTTTTTGTTCGGCGGCAGAAGAAACCAGGTCAAATGTATTTTTTAATCCTTCGTGTAGCTTCATCTGAGCAGGTTTTTGTTCCAGTCTGTTGGTTTGAATCC
Organism: Bacteroidales bacterium; assembly: GCA_018400545.1. The sequence continues at coordinate 5,343 of JAGYLT010000063.1, read as the reverse complement.
TGGACCAGTTGAGCAGATTATCCAGCAACTTGAAAGCATTTTCAGCAGAAATCTGTAATTTCCCAATGATCTCCCTGCGTTCCTGATCCGAAAAATCATCATAATCGTCATTGAGGATTTCAGTAAAGCCAAGTATGGAATTGAAAGGATTTTTCAGGTCGTGCGCGATAATGCCAAAAAACTTGTCTTTGGTTGCATTAAGCTCATGGAGTTTTTCTTCTGTATCTTTAATTTTGGTAAGATCGGTGGTTACCCCAAGAATGGTTTTTGGCTTGTCGTCCTCCCATTCAAGGACGGCAGCACGGTCGTGAATTACTATTTTTTTTCCCGAAGGCAGGTTGAGTTTGTAAACCTCGCTGTATTTTTTACCATACTTATATAACCCTTCCGTGCTTTTCGAAACGCGCTCTTTAAAGGCATCGTCAATAATTTCGAGCAGCGATTCAACAGTATAATCCTCCATGCTCCAATTGTAATCCTCAAGATAATTACCGGCACTCAACACCCTGGCCTTACCACTATCAGCATTTACAATATATATGGAATCTGAAGCCAGTTCAGCGGCCAGTTTAAATTTTTGCTCCGATTTTTTTATTAATTCATTAGCAAGAATACGTTGGGTTACATCAACAAATGTGAACTGCAAAGCCGGTTGACCTTTGAAATTGGATTGGGTAGCATACAACTCCAGCCAAATTTTCCGGTTGTTGTATTTAAATCTGATCAGTAACGGATTTTCGGGCAGGCTATCTTTATTATTTCCTTCAAAAAAGGTGAGGAAATCTTTCCAGTGGGCCTCGTCGATCATGGGCAGCAAATCCCTTGCATTGTACCCCAAAAATTCTCCGACGGAGCAACCCAGAATATCGCAGGCCCTCCTGTTAGCAAATACCAGTTGCTCTTCCCTGAACAGCCACATGCCCTGGGCTGAGTTATTGACCAGATTTTTGTGTGCATCCTCCAGATTTTTGATATCCGTTTCATCCACGGCAATCATCAAAATTTGGGTAGGATGTGATTCATCGTCGAGCTTTAACGTAATCTGAGCAGGCACCAGGGTTTTGTTTTTCCTGATAAGATGTACACTAAAAGTTTGTGGTTGCCGGGTATCGATTAATTTTTTACGGTGATTGTAGTAAATCAGGCTGTCCTCGCGGGGTATCCAGTTACGAATGGATTTACCCAACAAAACATCGGGCAAAACGCCCACCATATCTGCAAACGTGTGATTGCCCTCCTGCACGAGCCCATCCATGGCAATGGAAAGATAACCAACCGGAGCATAATTATACAGGTAATGATACTTGTCGCTCAGCTCCATTAACATAGATTGTGCAGTAATGAGCTCTTCGTTTTGAACTTCCAGCTCTATCTGGTAAACATGCAAATCATGGAATGCTTTTTCTATCTCGTCCCGCGACAGTTTTGAGGTATCTATTTTCCGAAACCGTTTTTCTGTCTCAAGCCTTGTTTTTGCTTTTTCTTTTAATTTGTCAATAATTTCTGGATCCATACCAACACTTAATTTTTCTTTGAATTGCTATTAGCGTTTTTGCGTTCAGAGTTATCGAATACGATGCCGGTTACGCGCAATGGCTTCCCTTCAGGCGAACGTTCCATAATTTTACCGCGATCAGAAAACACGTAGTATTTCCCGTCTTTACCCTTGATACGATATTCACACGCGTACATGTCTTTTTTCCCGGAAAGGTGGTCGCGCATAGCCTGCATGGCTGTTTCATAGTCATCTTTATGTACATATTTCATGATGCCCTCGATGGTTTTAGGAAACTCCCCGTAGGTATATCCGATCATTTCAGCCTTTTTGGGATTATAATCCACTGTACCGGTTTTAACATTCCAGTCCCACCAGGCCAGCCTTGCACCTGAAAGGGCCAGGTCGAGCTGATTTTTTACTGCATTGAGTTCAGCGAGTTGTTCATGTTCCACGGTAATATCCTGCATATTCAGCACCGCACCCTGAATGCTTCCATTTTTGTTTTTAACGGGAGCGTAATAACATTTATACCATTTGGTTTCATCTTCTGTAACTACCCGCAGCTCCTTTTCAACGGCGTCACCATCCAGTACTTTTTTAATATCCATCAGAAACTCACGGGTTTGTTCTTCCCCATAAAAGCGGATAAGGGGGTCGTCCGGCTTTATATTTTTGCCGGAAATCCGTTCAATAAAGGCCTCAAAATTTGGATTGTAGCTCTGGATTTTCAGATCATTTCCGATGAGTGCCGAAATCTGATGGGTGTTGCTTAGCAGTGCATTATTATTTGCCTCGATACGCACAATGTTATTTTCTTTTTCCTGCAGTGTTTCGTTGGTGGTGCGCAATTGTGCATAAGCGATTTGCAATTCCTCGTTGGTGGATTGAAGTTCTTCATTTGAAGTTTCGAGTTCCTCGTTTGTTGACTGGAGTTCTTCGTTGGCCGATTGCAGTTCTTCATTTAAAGCCTGCAGCTCTTCGTTTGAAGTTTCCAGTTCCTCCACATAAGTCTGCAGGTGTTCCTTGGTTGCCTGCAGTTCATGCTCCAGTTCGGCTACCAGCGGGTTATCTTTCATTTCTTCGGTATCGGCCTGCTTGGGGAATCCGGTTTCGAAATCAATCCGTTCGAAAATGATAATAAACAACTCGGAGTCGGGCTTGGAATACAACAGGGGCTTGATAACGATGCGAACATAGTGCATCATCCCGTAGAATTTTATTTTTTTGATCTTGCCCTTCACCATTGCCCGCTCGTTTACAGCGCGATTAACCAGTGAGCGAAGTTCGATTTGCAAATCCTTGTGGACAAACTTCAGCAAATTGGAATTCATGGTTCCCTCCTGCAAACTCAGGTATAAACGCACATCTCCGTAAACCTCCTGAATATCCAGGGTATCGTTGATTACCACATAAGGATGCTCGAAAGTATTGTAGAAGGTTTCCTTCACCATTTCGTTGATGGTAAGACGCGTATTTTCAACCGGCCTTCCCGCAATACCGGTATTGCCACGGCGCTGAGGCTTAAATGATGAAAACCTGACGGAATGTATGCTCACCCCGCCCTTTCGCTTAAACACCTTGTATTTGCCATCCAGGGTTGTAAACAAATCGGCAAACTGCCCGACTGTCTCCGATTTCCCCAGAAACAGAATGCCGTCAAGGTTTAGCGAATAATGAAAAATTGGGATTACATGCTTTTGCAGCGACAGGTTAAAATAGATGAGCAGATTTCTGCAACTGATCAGGTCGAGCTTAAGAAATGGCGGATTTACCGTTACGTCATGTTTTGAAAAAAGCACCAGTTGCTTGATGGATTTATTCACTTCATACTGGTCGTTTGCGCGTTTGGTAAAGTGTTCCTCCACCACAACGCGTGGTAATTCGTTAACGGAATCTTTCGGATACAAGCCACGTCTGGCATACGAGATGGCTTTTTCGTCGATGTCGGTTGCAAAAATCTGGATGTTGTATTCACCAACACGCTTTCCGAGCAGATTGGTAAACAGGATTGCAATGGAATAGGCTTCTTCTCCGGTGGCACATCCGGGAACCCACACACGCAGCGGATCTTTCACCGTTTTATTATCCAGGATTTTGCGGATATATTTTTCCAGTTCGTTGAATGCCTCCGTATCTCTGAAAAACTGCGTAACACCAATCAGTATCATTTGAAAAAGCTGATCCAGTTCGCGCGGATTGCTATCCACATATTGCAGATACTGATCGATGCTATTGATCTTGAGTTTTGCAAGCCGCTTCTCCAGCCGCCGGCAAATGGTAGATGCCTTGTAATTGGAGAAATCGGTTTCGGTGCGTTTCGATAGCAGATTAAAAAGCTTGTTCATGGATCCCGAATCCTGGCTGTCGGCCCTGTCAGAGATGGCCACCCTCGGATTCGTAATAAAATCCTTGATTTCTTCACCCATTTTATCAGGCGAAAGCACCAGGTCAACCTTTTCGGTGTGAATAGCAGCAAGGGGCATGCCGTCGTATTTTGCAGTTTGCGGTTCCTGGGCGATGGTAAATCCGCCTTCTGCCTTTATGGCCTTGATGCCCTGGGCACCGTCGCTGCCGGTTCCGGAAAGGATAACTCCGATGGCCACATCTTTTTTATCCTGTGCCAGCGAACTAAAAAATACATCTATCGACGGTTTTGGACCTGCAGCAATGGATGGCTTACGCAGATAGAGGGTATTTTGCTTGATACTGATTTCGCTGTCAGGCGGGGTAATGTAAACGCGGCCGTGCTCAACCAAAACGCCGTTGAATACCTCCACCACCTCAAGACTTGTGGCACGACTGAGCAGTTGAACCAGCATGCTTTTATAAGAGGGACTTAAATGCTGTGCAATTACGATTGCAATTTGTTGCCTGAGGGCATCGAACTGAAAGTTACCCAAAAACTCCTGAATGGCCTCCAAACCCCCGGCAGATGCACCAATCCCGATTACGATCACTTCCTTCTTTTCAAGAGACTTCTCGTTTGAAGCCATGTCCTGTTTTGCTTTTTGCTTTCCCATTTTATTTGCTTTGTATAACTTCCTTTTTCAGTTGCTTTATTGCTTAAAATGATACATGCAAAGATATTTACACTAACGTACCTGCCTGCATTTTAAATGTTAAAATTAAAGATATACGATTACATTTTAAATGATTATAATTCGCGTATTATATACAGGATAAATATTTAATCATTACAATTCACTTAACATTTCTTTTAAAATTTAGCCGTAAAACTACGCAAATTTTTAAATAAAAACATGCATTAAGGCAACTGATTCAAATTAACGAATTTTATAAAATTTTGCTGCCGGTATGATCCGGATTGACATCCATAAAATCTAATTTTGCAGGCTGAAAATCAAACAATTATTATTCACAAAAAATAATAGGATTCGGAATTATGTCAAAAGGAATGTATGCTGTACCAAAAGCCGTTAACGAGCCTGTATTATCCTATGCACCAGGTTCTCCGGAAAGAAAAGAAGTAAAAGAGATGTTGAAGGAAATGCGCTCGAAAGTGGTTGAAATCCCCATGTTTATTGGTGGCAAGGAAGTGACCACAGACGACAGGCGCGAAATCAGGCCACCGCACGACCTGAACCATCTGCTGGGCTATTACTACATGGGAAAAAAGGAGCATGTGGAGCAGGCCATTGATGCCGCGCTGGCAGCAAGGAAGCAATGGCAGGATTTACCATGGCACCAGCGTGCAAGTATTTTTCTTAAAGCCGCGGACCTGATTTCGGGATCGTACCGTGCCAAAATTAATGCCGCAACCATGTTGGGCCAATCCAAAAATGTGTTCCAGGCTGAGATTGATGCCGCCTGCGAAGCAGCAGATT
>JAGYLT010000062.1 GCA_018400545.1 Bacteroidales bacterium | reverse complement strand
AGATAGAGGGGGTAATTAAAATGAATTCTCAATTGATATTGAAAACCCAAAAAAAGATTTAAATTTTATCCAGTGAATGAACTACCAATCCGCTTCTGAGCTTAGGCTCAAACCAGGTGGTTTTTGGTGGCATGATGTTTCCGGTATCGGCAATATCAATCAACTGTTTCATGGAAACAGGATAGAGTGCAAATGCTGCTTTCATCTCGCCGGAATCCACGCGCTTCTTCAATTCTTCCAGTCCACGGATACCACCTACAAAATCAATGCGGTTAGAAGTACGTAAATCTTTGATATCAATTGGATCCAAAACAAGTTTGGATAAAATTGTCACATCCAGAACACCAATCGGATCATTATCATTGTAGGTGCCTTCTTTGGCAGTCAATGAATACCATTTTCCATCCAGGTACATACTGAAATTGTGCAGGTGGTCCGGTTTGTAAATTTCGGCTCCTTTTTCCTCAACCACAAAATTCTTCGAGAGCATTTCCTTGAATTCATCATCACTCATGCCATTCAAATCAGTAATCACACGATTGTAATCGATAATGGTGAGTTGGTTATCCGGGAAATGCACAGCAAGGAAATAATTGTATTCTTCGTCGCCGGTGTGGTTGGGATTGTTTTGTTTTTTCTCATTGCCAACCAGTGCTGCAGCGGCTGTCCGGTGGTGGCCGTCAGCTACGTAGGTAGCAGGGATTTCAGAAAACAACGCAATCAGCTTTTCATTTACCTTCTGATCCGTAATGGCCCAGAAATGGTGGCCAAACCCGTCAACTGCAGTAAAGTCATATTCAGCATCATGGTTTTTCACCCAATCGGCAATAATTTCATCAATCTCAGCCTTAGCGGGATAAGTAAAGAACACCGGTTCCATGTTTGCATTCGTCACACGAACATGCTTCATACGGTCTTCCTCTTTGACTTTACGGGTCAGCTCATGCTTCTTGATTACGTTGTTCATGTAATCCTCCACGGCAGCGCAGCCCACCAGGCCGTATTGCGTTTTGCCATTCATGGTTTGGGCATAAATGTAGAGGTATTCCCCTTCATCAGGTTTCAACCAGCCCTTCTCACGGAAGCCATTAAAATTTTCGCGGGCTTTATCGTAAACTTCCTGTGAATAAAGATCGATGCCTTCCGGCAGATCAATTTCAGGTTTGATAATGTGGAGCAGGGAGTAATCATTACCTTTTGCTTCTTCCCTGGCCTCTTCAGAATTAAGCACGTCGTAAGGGCGTGAAGCCACTTTTTCTGCAATATCTTTGGGTGGTCTTAACCCTTTAAAAGCTTTAAGTTTTGCCATTTTTCTGATTTATCTTTTTGATGTGATTCGTAAATATCTGTTTATTTATCGTCGTAATTGTTGGTGCTGCGCTGCAGCGAGCCGATAAGCGCGCCAATCATTTTGGTGAGTTCCATCAACTGGCCGCGTGATTCGTCCGTGGTGGTATCGGTCATATAATTCAATCCACGGGCAATAGATGTATAAACAACACATTCCCTGATGGAGCTTTTGGCCATTTTCAGGTAATAGATAAATTGGGTTTTGTTACGCGATGAACCTTCAGCAATTTGCAGTGCGATAGCCTGAGCAGCATTTACAAACTTGGTGGTGAGGTTTTGCATCTCGTTATCTGGGAACAGCCCGGTGTTTGAATGCACCCATTCCACGTAATCGAGCGCCTTGTGATACACCCTCAGATCCTCAAACCTGAAAAATGTCATGTTCTTTTCGTTGTCTTCCATAGTAAATAAAGATTCAGTGATTGTAATAGAACGTCAAACTACTAAAAATCAGACCTGATAACTATCAATCATCAGGTCTGATTTTTGGCCGGGCAAAATTAATAAAAATATTATGTAATCTTCATCTTAAGTTTTGCCGTTTAAATGGTGAAACTTAAAATGTAACTTATTATTTATTCACCTGGAAAGTTGTATCTCCGTTTTCGAAATAATTGATAATCTGATTTGCTCCGGCAATTCCGGCATTGATATTGGCCTCAGCAGTCTGGGCACCCATCTTCTTGGGTGTAAAAAAGAACCTGCCGGGATATTTTCCTTCAATTTCAGATTTGCAATCCGGGGCGATATCCGAGATATACTTAAAATCCGGACGCTCTTCGAACACCTTCATTAATTCCGCTTCATGTACAACTTCCTTGCGGGCTGTGTTTACAAGCACCGCATTTTCAGGCATTTTGGTGAGCAGCTCAAATCCAATGGAATTTCTGGTTTTTTCGTTTGCCGGAATATGAAGCGAAACATACTGACACTTACTGTACAACTCCTCAGCGGTGTCAACCGGGGTAACCCCGTCATCAATCATAATCTGGTTGTCAATAAAAGGATCGTAAGCCATTACATGCATACCAAATCCATGTGCGATTCCGGCAACATATTTCCCAACATTGCCATATGCGTGAATTCCAATGGTTTTCCCTTTGAGCTCGGTGCCGGCTTTTCCGTTGTAGTTGTTACGTGCCATCAAAACCATCATGCCCATGGCGAGCTCAGCAACGGCATTTGAGTTTTGACCGGGTGTATTCATGGCTACCACCCCTTTTGCAGTGCAGGCTTCCAGGTCGATGTTATCGTATCCGGCCCCGGCCCTGACGATCACCTTCAGGTTTTTGGCAGCTTCTATCACTTCTTTTGTGGCCTTATCGCTGCGAATGATCATAGCATCCGCATCGGCAACAGCCTCAATCAGGTCGTCCTGAGATTCGTATTTTTCAAGCAATTCTACACCATAGCCTGCTTTATCAGCAACTTCTTTGATTGCGTTTACGGCAGCAGGAGCAAATGGCTTAACGGTTGCAACTAAAATTTTTTTCATCTTTTTTTAATTTTAAGCTTTCATCTTTTCAAATTCCTTCATGGTATCCACAAGTGCCTGTACACTCTCAGTTGGCAAAGCATTGTAAGTTGAAGCCCTGAATCCGCCAACTGAGCGGTGTCCTTTCAAACCTAAGAGCCCTTTCGTTCCGGCAAACTCCAGAAATTCTTTTTCAAATGCCTCAAAACCTTCGCTCATCACAAAGCAAATATTCATGATCGAACGGTCGCCAGGGTCGCCAACTGTGCATTTAAACATCGGGTTGCGATCGATCTCATCATAGAGCAGTCCGGCTTTTTTCAGGTTGATTTTTTCCATCTCAGCCACACCACCTTGCTGCTTCAGCCATTTAAGGGTTTGCAATGCGGAGAAAACCGGAAGTACCGGAGGCGTATTAAACATGGAGCCTTTATCGATATGGGTCTGATAATTCAGCATGGTGGGGATATCGCGATCCACTTTTCCCAAAACATCATTGCGCACGATAACAAAAGTTACACCGGCCGGGGCCAGGTTCTTTTGTGCACCACCGTAAATAATGGCATATTTTGATATATCCACCGGACGGCTAAAAATGTCCGATGACATATCTGCTACGAGATGCATGGGTACATCAAAGTCCTCACGGATTTCGGTACCATAAATGGTGTTGTTGGTGGTAATGTGGAAATAATCGGCATCTTCAGGCAAAGTCCAGCCCTTTGGAATATAGCTGAAGGTTTTGTCTTTTGATGATCCAACCTCAACAACTTCACCAAAGAATTTCGCTTCTTTGATGGCTTTGGTGGACCATGAGCCTGTGTTCAGATAAGCTGCTTTTTTCTTCATCAGGTTGTAGGGCACCATCGCAAACTGCGTGCTGGCGCCACCGCCAAGGAATAAAACCGAATATCCTTCCGGGATATTCAGTAACTCGCGGAACAAATCCTGCGCTTCATCCATCACAGCAACAAATTCCTTGCTCCTGTGCGAAATTTCCATAATAGAAAGGCCTGTACCGGCAAAATCTTTAATCGCCTTGATGGTTTCATCCAACGTAAATTGCGGAAGAATCGAAGGCCCAGCATAAAAATTGTGTTTCTTCATAACGATACTAATTTTAACAATTATTTTCTAAAAATATCTTGGTGGCAAAGTTAAAATAATTTGCTTGAAAAGTTGACCTGAAAGGAAAATAAAAGAATTTGTCAGTTATTGATAATAAAGGGTTCAAGAAGTTTTTGGGTATGAAATTTTAAACCAAATATGATTTGAAACCCCAACAGTGAAACGTGTGATTTTAACGCTGCAAAACTGAACTTTCTAAATCAGTTATTTTCGAGTTCTTTAATCCGCGCTTCCAGCTCATGGATTCTGCTTTTCAATATCTCCTTTTCCTTTTTTAATTTGAGATGAATCTGAGCACGGGCAAGAACATCATCTTTATTAAAAGGTTTAACAATGTAATCCACCGCCCCCGATTCGAAAGCCTTTGACACCTGCTGGGGATTTGAAAGCGCACTGATAAAGATCACCGGGATATCTGCAGTTTCGGGATTTTGTTTTAACCGCTCAGAAACCTCGAACCCATTCAAACCCGGCATCATAATATCCAGAAAAATAAGATCCGGAAGTTGTTTTGCTACGAAATCCAGACACTCCTCTCCACTCGCCGACAGGGCTACCCTGTATCCACGACTGCTGAGCAAAGCTCCAAGTACTTTCAGGTTGTTGGCATTGTCGTCCACAATCTGTATTAATGAATCCTTTGTATCAGGCATAATCAGTAAGAATTCGTTAAACCATCTTTAATTGCTTTCAAAAATATGAAAAAATTCTTCAAATCCAATTTTGTGTTAAGAAATTTAAATCACATAAGTATCACCAATTAATTTGATTACTTTTGCATCAATTTTACAGAAACAAAACAAGTAAAACAGACAGATATGGAAAAAGTAGCAGATGTGACCCTTCACGAAGGCATGTCGTTCAATGTTGAAGTAAACGACCATAAATTTATGATTGACGCTGTGGAAGCCGTGGGCGGAAAAAATCGCGGGCCAAGGCCAAAACCACTGGCACTGGCATCTTTGGGCGGATGTACAGGCATGGATGTAATATCTATTCTTAGAAAAATGCGCGTTGAACCGGACTATTTCAATATTTCGGTTTCAGCAGATTCAACCACAGAGCATCCAAAATATTACAATAAAATTCACATTACCTATTCTTTTAAAGGTAAGGATTTACCGATGGATAAACTGGAAAAAGCCATAAACCTTTCGCAGGACCGTTATTGCGGGGTTACGGCCATGCTAAACAAAGCAGCCGAAATAACCCACGAAATCAAAATTCTTGATTAAAATCGGATAACGATAATCCTAAAGCCGGGCAATCTTTTGTCCGGCTTTTATTTTATCCTCCGGATAATTTCCAGCAACTCACTCAGCATCATCGACGTAGCCCCCCAGATCAACCGTTTATCCAGATAAAAACAGGGAACTTTCACCCGGTATCCCCTACCCTCTACTTCACGTTCCTGATGACATTCCTCGTTTTTCAAATCATTAATATCCAGTGAAAAAACTTCGTTAACTTCTTTTGGGTCAGGCCGAAATTCCGGCCTGGCTTCGGTATAGCCAATAAACGGATGTACCAGAAAATTGCTGGGAGGGATATATAGTTCGCTAAGTTTACCAATTACAGTGATGTTTTCAGGCGATACCCCAATTTCTTCTTCCGTTTCGCGCAAAGCCGTATCAACCGGCGATTTATCCTGCAATTCAAAACCGCCACCCGGAAATGCAATCTGGCCACTGTGCACACCATTGTAAATAGGCCGCTGAATAAACACAAGCCTGATGCTGTTTTCCTGATGAAAAAATAAAGCCAGTACACTGCTTTGCCTGGCTTTCGACAATTCCGGTTTATCAGGATATTCACGTCTGGAAGCGGGGCTTAATTTTCTGTGGGCATCAAATCCCGGAAGTGGCTCCCGCAATTCATCACGCAACCTGTTGATAAAATGTTTAAATTTTGTATCCATTTCAGGTGGCAAAAATAGGATTTCCCATCCAAATAAAATTATTCTGCTACCTTTGCTGAAATGATAAAATATTCCTAATATTGCTTCAGTAAAATTGATCTGAAAAATGATTAAGGAACGCACAAAACCAATTGAAAATACTGAAGATCAGACTTCAGAAGAAAGAAATCTGATTTTACACAACGACGATCACAACACATTTGATTTTGTGATAGATACACTGATCGAAGTTTGCGATCATGATCCGGTTACTGCTGAGCAACTTACCCTCATCGTACATTACAAGGGAAAATGCGCTGTAAAAAGTGGTGACTTTGAAGAATTGCAACCCATGAGCCGGGAAATGACCGACCGGGGATTAACCGTAACCATAAAATAACTTAACCATCCAAAGATGTCCTGGACTGTAATTGCTGCATTAATTGTTATCGGGCTGATATTCCTGATTCTTGAAATTCTGGTAGTTCCCGGAAGTACCATTGTGGGCGTTGTCGGCTTTATCCTGATGGCCATCGGAATCTGGCAAACCTACATCGTTTATGGTTCCGAAACCGGGCATTATGTGCTGGGAGGTTCCGTAATACTTACGCTTGGAGCCCTTGCGCTTTCGTTGCGATCGAAAACCTGGAACCGGGCCATGCTACACACCGAAATTGATGGCAAAACCAATGTTTATGAAACCGACAAAGTGAAGCCCGGCGATACCGGCAAAGCCATCTCAAGATTGGTACCCATGGGCAAAGCACTGATCAACGATGAATATTATGAAGTGCGCAGCACCGGCGATTTTGTGGATCAGGAAACGGAAGTGGTTGTAACTAAAATTGAACACAATAAAATTTTTGTAAAACCTATAAAATAAAAAGTAATGGAAAACAGTGTATTTGTAATTATTGCCATTGGAATAGCCTCCTTGTTCGGGCTGTGGGTAATTTTTTATTTCATACCCGTTGGGTTGTGGTTTTCGGCGTTGGTTTCGGGAGTCAGGATTTCGCTGATCCAGCTTGTTTTGATGCGCTGGAGAAAAATCAAACCTCCGGTAATTGTAAACAGTTTGATTGCTGCCACCAAAGCCGGGCTGCACCTCAACCGAAACGATCTGGAAGCCCACTATCTGGCAGGTGGAAAAGTGCAGGCGGTTGTTAACGCACTCATTTCTGCCGACAAAGCCAATATGGACCTGGATTTTAAATCTGCCACCGCCATCGATCTGGCAGGCCGTGATGTTTTACAGGCCGTACAGATGTCGGTAAACCCGAAGGTTATCAATACCCTCCGGTGGCTGCCGTAGCAAAAGACGGTATTCAGCTAATTGCCAAAGCCAGGGTAACGGTTCGCGCCAACATCAAGCAGCTTGTTGGTGGTGCCGGCGAAGAAACCATTCTGGCGCGTGTTGGCGAAGGCGTGGTTTCATCTATTGGCTCTGCCGATTCGCATAAAAAAGTACTCGAAAACCCGGATTCAATTTCCAGGGTGGTACTGGAGAAAGGCCTTGATTCAGGAACAGCATTCGAAATTCTCTCCATCGATATCGCCGACATTGATGTTGGTAAAAACATCGGTGCAGTGCTGCAGATGGACCAGGCCAATGCCGATAAAAATATTGCACAGGCCAAAGCTGAGGAAAGGAGAGCAATGGCTATTGCCCATGAGCAGGAAATGAAAGCTAAGGCCCAGGAAGCCCGAGCCAACGTTATCCAGGCTGAAGCTGAAATTCCGAAAGCCATCGCAGAAGCATTCAGAAATGGACAGCTTGGCATTATGGATTATTATAAGTTCGAAAACATCCAGGCCGACACCAAAATGCGTGAATCTATTTCAAGTTCGCCGGATACCCCGGATAAGAGAGGCCCCAAAAAAGGTGATTCTAAAAGGTAATCAAAGTCGGAAATAAAAATGGAAACCCGGGGTAGTTGCTCCGGGTTTTTTTTGGCTTTGCTTATTGCAATTTGTAGCGTTTTACAAATTACACCAAAAGCAATACTTTGATTTTGCAGATGCCGTTAATGTGAGTAATTTTATGCACCGGAGCTTAAATAAAACAACCTGATGATTAAAGAAGCGGAAGAAAAGGAGATTCTCAAAAATTTTGAAGCACTGAAAAAATCGTGCATTAATTATCCGTCGGAAGAGTTGAAGGGACTGGATAAAGCATTTGATTTAGCCCGAAATATTTATGGGGATAAGCGGCACCAAACCGGAGAATTAAAAATTATCCAAAGCCTTAAGGTTGCAAGAATCGTGTCGCATGAAATCGGATTGCGCCAGATATCCGTAATTGCAGCTATGCTTCATGATGTTATCGATAGCGTTGACGAAGATTTCCCCGAAAACATAGCGCAGGAATTTGAGAAGAATATTGCTGCCATCATCCGAGGATTCAAGAAAATTTCCGGGTTCCATTCCGAAAAGGTCAGTCTGCAATCCGAAAACTTCAGAAGCCTTTACCTGAATACCGTTGAAGATATCCGCATCATCTTCATCAAAATGGCGCACAGGCTTTACGATATGCGCATTTACAAGAAACTACCCGCAAAGCTAAAAAAATGGTACCTGGATGATGTGCGCTACCTTTACATTCCCATAGCTCACCGTTTGGGTCTTTACCGGATCAAGGCCGAACTGGAGGATTTTGAATTTCAATATTCAAACCCCGACGAATACCGGCAAATTGAAATGAAGCTCAACGAAAGCCGGGACGAACAGGAAAAATATATCAGGCGTTTTATCGGCCCTATTCGGAAAGTTTTGGAGCAGGATGAGATAAATTTTGAATTGAAAAGCAGGACCAAAACGATTACCTCCATTAAAAGAAAGATGGAAAAACAAGGCGTGGACCTCGACCAGGTTTATGACCTCTTTGCAATTCGTGTCATCATAAAAGACACCCTCAATGACGAAGAATATAAATTTGTAGAAGATTACGAAAACTATATCCGCGAGCACGGTGATCCAAGAGCCGAACGGAAACTTATGAAAAAAATCAGTGGAAATGGTTCATCCAATGAAAACGAGGACGATTACTTAGAAGAACTGACCATCGAAAAAGAAATTCAACGTGAGAAACTACAGGAATTTGAAGCAAAGCGCAAACGCTATCTCGATCTGATGCACCGCGAGAAAACAGCCTGCTGGAAAACCTATTCACTCATCACCAATATTTATTCACCAAATCCCAAGCGGCTGCGCGACTGGATTTCGGCACCCAAGGCCAGCGGTTACGAATCGTTGCACACAACAGTGCTTGGCCCGGATAATAAATATGTGGAGGTTCAGATTCGCACCAAACGCATGGATGACCATGCCGAAACCGGCAGTGCAGCCCACTGGCGTTATAAAGAATCGGCTTATGGAAAGGATGTGGGCATTTGGATGAACGATATCAGGAATGTGCTGGAGAACATGGGGGCTCAAATACTGGATGACGGAACCACCGCAAAAATCGTTGGCGACGCTGAAAAAATTTATGTTTTTACGCCAGAGGGCGATTTACGGGAACTACGCAATGGCGCAACTGTACTCGATTTCGCCTTTGACATCCACACCGGAATTGGAAGCCAGTGTGCCGGTGGAAAGGTGAATGATAAAGTGGTGCCCATTCGACACAAATTAAAAAACGGCGACAAGGTGGAGATCATCACCTCCAAAAAACAAAAGCCTAATATCGACTGGTTGAAGTATGTGGTCACATCAAAGGCTAAAAACCGAATAAACCGTGCAGTTCGTGAGGAAAAATTTAAAGAGGCCGAAAACGGCAGGGAAACGTTGATCCGTAAATTCAAGAACTGGAAGCTTGATCTCAACGATAAGAATATCAGCAAGATGATCAAGTATTACAACCTCCAAAAACCCGTGGATTTATTTTTTAACGTCGCCATCGGAAAAATTGACGTTCAGGATATCCGTCAGATTTTTCAAAACCTCGAGTTGGACGACAGTAACACCGATCCGGCATCGCCAAACTTTGAACTTACCGAGGAAATCATCGAATCGCAGTCGGAAAAAGATCATGGGTATATCGTCATTGATACCGGCATTGAAACCGGAATATCAAACCTGAATTATTCGCTGGCCAAATGCTGCAACCCGATTGCAGGAGATAAAATTTTCGGGTTTATTACCGTAAACAAAGGGATAAAAATCCACCGCGCCGACTGCCCCAATGCCAAACAATTGCTAAAAAATTATCCTTACCGTAAAATCGAAACCCGTTGGAAGGAAACCCGGTCAACACAATTTTTTATCACCAATTTAAAAATCATTGGCAGCGACAGGATCGGGCTGATCAACGACATCACCAAAATTATTTCAAACGACCTGAAGGTAAACATGAAGGATATCCGTTTTGAAACCAAAGGAAGTGTTTTTGAAGGGGTTATAAAAGTTCAGATACGCGATGTGGAGCACCTTGGGTTCCTAAAACAAAAGCTGCTGAAGGTGAAAGGCGTGGATAAGGTTGTCCGGTTTGATTGAGGTTATGAATTGCACA
>JAGYLT010000061.1 GCA_018400545.1 Bacteroidales bacterium | reverse complement strand
GTACAGTTTAAAATTATAGATCAATGGCTAAAATTGGAATTTTTTATGGGTCATCCACCGGCAACACCGAAAAGATTGCAGAACTTGTTTCTGAACTGTTTGGCGATGATGCCGTTACAATAAATGTTGAAGATGCTTCTGCTGAAGATCTGGAAAAGTTTCCCTACCTCATTTTTGGGGTTTCCACCTGGGATATTGGCGATATGCAGGAGGACTGGGTTGATTTTATCGAAATGGTGAAAAAGGCAAACCTGAAGGATAAGAAAGTAGCCATCTTTGGTCTGGGCGACCAGGAGGCTTACGACGAAAGTTTTGCCGACGGTGCAGGAAAAATTTATTCCGCCATCTCACGAAAAACCAAAGTGGTGGGGCAATGGCCCACAAAGGGCTACGATTTTGTGGAATCGGAAGCCGTGAAAAATAAAAAGTTTGTAGGGCTCATCATCGATGAGGATAACCAAAAAGAACTAACTACCGAAAGGGTGAAAACCTGGGTAGCGCAGTTGAAGAAAGAATTTAAGTAGGATAACAATCCCGCTTGGAAAGCCCGCTTCATTTTTTGGAGCGGGCTTTTTTTATATTCAAAATGATCGTAGATTTGCTGCATACGTAACATTAATTCAAACTGATATGAGAAAGTTTTATTCACTCTTTGTTATCTTTTTATCGCTGATTATTTCGGTAAACGGGCAGCAGCGATTTGCAGATGTTCAATCCCAAAACGGTGATTTGCAGATTGAGCGCATCATGGCCGAAAAAGGCCAGACCATTTCAGACTTTGTAAATCCCGATGTGTTGCGAGCCCAGCAACATGAGCTTAACCCCGGCTATGATCCTGAGGGTGATTATGTGCACCGGATGGCATGGTCAGGGGATGGGGCATATCTTCTGCAAACCAATGCCATTACAAACAATGTTACTGTTTTTGATGGTGCAACGATGAACGTTCTGGCCAATGTGGATGTGGGCTATTTTCCGGTGGATGTGGCCTGCACCGAAGAATATGCTGTGGTTCCCTGTGTTTTTGCCGATTCGGTTTTTGTGATCGATCTGGCCGATTTCTCCGTTGCTGGATCGTTTCCCACCGGTGAACAGCCGGCCGTAGTGGAGGTGAGCCACGACGGATCGCATGCTTATGTGGGGTGCGATATCGATGACGTGCTTGAGGTGATCGACCTTGAAAATATGGAGCATTCCGCAAGCTATACAGGTTTTCCGGTGGCTTTACGCGCTGCAAGCTGGATTTCCGGCAGTGGCCGCTTTTACTATACCTGGCGCGATTTTGTGGTCAGCCCTGATGATCAGTTTCTCATTACCAGCGATTTCGATACCAGGGTTGTGAAATTCGACCTGGCCTCCGGAACCATTGTGGATGAGATTGAGAATCTTGGTTTTATCACCGAAATTAATTTTTCGGGCGATGGCGAAAAACTTGTTGTTGTGGAATCTGCCAATCCGGCCACAATTAATCAGATTAATTATAATGACTTTGAGGTTGAAACATCCGTAACCCTTCCCGGACTTGGAATATGGGGTGGGGGAGTTGCCGTTAACCCGGATGGGAGCAAAGCATTTCTTGGCGTAAACGGAAACCAGACCGGACTTATCCGTTTTGAAACGGAAGATTATTTATTATTCCCGGTTACCCAAACGGCCTTCTGGTGCGACAATACCCACGATCATCAGTTTGCCATCAGCGGTCAGTACCGGTTTTCCATTTTTGATTTTGAACAGGAGATTGTGAGGGGATCCTATTGGGGCATCGCACAATATCTGGGAGCCGTTTCACCTGTGGAATACAAGGCCGCCGGTGTAGATCCCGGCAGGTATGAAGGCCCGGCATTTTACGAATTCAACGATCCGCAGGTCGTAAACCTGATGGGGCAGAAACCTTCAGGTGAAGTTCCGGAAGGCGACGTGCCATACCGCGCTGCTGTTGCAGATGACGGCAGTAAGGCTGTTGTTGTAAATAACCTTTCAGGAACGGTTTCCATCATCAACCTGGAAAACAATGAAGTGGAAGATGTGATTGATATTGGCGAAGCAGGATATGAAGTAAAAATTACCCACGATTCAAAATGGGCGATCGTGGGTGGTTATGATTTGAATACCATTAAGATTATTGACCTGGAAACCAATGAGCTGGTCACAACGGTTGGAACCGGTCAGCGCCCGATGATGATCACCATTGCCCCGGATGATTCCTATGCTTACATCGGAAACCTGAAAGGAAACAATATTGCTTTCGTGAAACTGGAAGGTGCAGATAGTTTTACGGAATCGATACTTCCATGTGGTATAATCGGTTTGAGCTGGTCGGCATATGGCGTGCGTAGTGGTGTAAAAGTGAGCCCCACAGGAGAATATCTGCTGGTTGCGGCCAGCTTTGATGATAATGTGAAAGTGATCGATACGGAACTGCAGGAAATTGTGGCTACGATAAATGTTGGGGACTTCCCGCTTCAGTTCGATTTTAATGCCGATGGAACCCATGCCATTGTAGCAAACTATACCGGAAATACGTACAGCGTGATTGAGGTTGATGGTGCGAATTCCTCGCTGGTAGGCACTTTCAATGCCGGGAACAGCGGCCCGATCAGATTAAAATACAATCCTGCAAAAGATGAAACCTCCATTGTGCATCTGAACGACAGCCAGGTGATCTGGAATGTGGATCCGGAAACCGGCGATTTTCTGAGTATGTACTCCTATCCAGAATATGGATCACCCTATCAGATTGATTTCGACAGCGACGGGCTGCCGATTGTATTAACCGGGCCCACGGAAGACCGGAATGCGGCCCTGATTCATGACGATTTTGCTTATGAATTGCCTTCCTCACCCATTCAGTTCGATTTTAACCCGGAAGCGCAAATTGCAGTAATTGCCGAAGGTGGCGGCGGCCCTGACAATATTACGATTGTTAATTTTGTTGAAACAGGCGTTGGGACGCAGCCCGCCGTTTCATCGGCACAATACAAACCATTTTACATAACCGGAATCTCTCCAAACCCGGCATCAACATCCATCCGTGTCAGTTTCCGGAAAAGTGAAAAGATTGCAGTTGGACTTCAAATAAGAGTTACAGATTTAAATGGAACTACGATCGTGGAAAAATCAGTGGAAACTTTTACATCGGGTGATGAAGAACTTGATGTTTCTGCACTCAATGCAGGGGTTTACTTTGTTTCGCTTGTTGGCGGTGATTACAGCCATACGAAAAAGCTGGTCATCAAATAATTGCACATATCTATATGAAATGAAAAACCCGGCTTGTTAAACCGGGTTTTTCTATATGTAAGGGGGGTAAATGTTAAAAAAGATATTGTATGGCATGGATGATGGTGTAAACGGAAACTCACATGGCAGTAAACATCAGCGTATAGCACGTCCAGCAAAACCCCTTTTCTGATTTTTCCGGTTCGGTGAGTTGGTCCACTTCATGGGTATGAATGAGTGTGCATCTGTTGCGCATGTGCCTGTCGGGCCTGATGCTGCGCATAATTGTCAGGGCCTTGGTCAGATCGGATTTATGGACGTATATGTTTTTAACCCGCTCGCAGTGCGTGTAAAAATTGTTTTTAATGACCGGGGTATGAAAACAGATGTAGAACTTAACGCCTGCGGATGCCAGCGCCGGTTGAATAAACACAGCTTCATGCGGATAGGTGTATGTGGCAATAAGTTTTAACTGTTCACCCATGATTTGAAAATTTACACAAAAATAACCAATTACATATGTTTTACAAATAAATATTATACATATGTAGATTTATTAGTATTTAATATATTGATAATGAGTGATGCAGCGAGCCCAAATAGGTTAATAAAAATTAAGATTTTTGAAAGTCATCCCTGAAAGGAAGTGATAATCAAACTTTATGACCATACCTTTTGATTATGCATTATCATGAAATCCGCAACCGGATCAAAGGGCTGATTCATTATTGAGTATCAGGAAAATATCCGGATTAGAAAACCCTGACTTTTATTGGGGTTAGGGTAGTTCAGCCGGTGTGACTTCTTCTTCGAGTATCTGATTTTTTCGAATCAATCTGATATGCATGGCTTTATCGATGGTGGATTCGGTGAGTGCCTTGTGGAGGTCGTCGATGGAGCCGATGGTTCTTTTGTCCATTTCTATAATCAAATCTCCTTTCATCAACTGTGTGTTTCCATTGTTTTTCAGGCTGTTGACGTTCGAAATGTAGATGGCGGTTGGTTTTTTGAGCCCGAAGTTTTTGATGAGCTGTTGTGGCAGTTTTACCGTTTGCCCCACAATACCCAGATAACCACGGCGCACCTTGCCGTTTTCGATAAGCAGCCCGGTGATATATGATACCAGGCTTGATGAAACGGCAAAACAAATACCCTGGGCCTGTTTGATAATGGCCGTGTTTACACCAATCACATTTCCTGATGAATCCATGAGCGGCCCGCCGGAACTGCCGGGGTTCAGGGCGGCATCGGTCTGGATGATATCATCAATCATGCGGCCGGATTGCGAACGCAGTGTTCTTCCTAAAGCGCTCACAACGCCGGCTGTAACCGAATGCTGAAACCCGAGCGGGTTCCCAATGGCAATGGCAATCTGGCCGGGTTGCAGGTTTTCGGAATTGGCAAATTCAAGCGGTGGGAGTGATGTATCGTCGATTTTCAGGATGGCGATATCTGTTGCGGGGTCAGTGCCAACAATTTCCGGTTTTACGGTTTTTCCTGAAGGAAGGGTGACACTGATCTCTTTGGCCTGGTTGATCACATGAAAATTGGTCAGGATCAGTCCATCGCTGTTGATTGCAAATCCCGATCCTGTGCCAAAAGGCTGTTGAGGCATTTGCGGATTTGGTTGTGATTTTTGCGGTTTCGAAACTTTAATGTTCACCACAGAAGCTGAAGCTGTTTTGGCAACATTTACAATGGTTTGTGAATAGCTGTCGAGCAGTGGTTGATCGTTATTGGGGTATGATGTGTTCATGTTTCAAGTTTTAAATGATGACCCGTGTAGTTATCACACATCAAGCCAAAGCCTGAAAACTGACAGAGTGTCAAAGGATTTGAAAATCAGAAAAGACCTGATGGTCGTAACTTAATTGGGAAAGGCTAAAACAAATAATTCAACCCCACATAAAAACCGCTGGTTCCATCGCGGTCATCGGTGGCGCGGCCGAAATCCACTGCAATAATGAAATTCTGGTTCATGGCAATCCGCAGGCCCAGGCCATAAGTTATGTGGAGGCTTTCGGTGCCAAGGTCAAAATAATCCTGAAAGGGCTCATTCAGTTCCATCATCTTATCCGCAAAATCAATGTTCTGAATCACCCTTCCGGCATCCGTAAATAAATTCAGGCCGAAATAGAAATTCTGATTAAAGAGCCTGGTCCTGAAAAACTTCCAGCGCAATTCAAAATTTGCATAGGCAATGCCATCTCCAACCACGCGATTCCGGGGGATGCCGCGCAGGTTTCTAACACCTCCCAGGCCTTCTTCTGTAGCGCCACGGAGCAGCGAAGTGATGATGAGTGGCTGAATATAAAACGGTGCATGGCCGGCCAGGGTGCTTTGCAAAGCCAGCCGTCCGGCAAAAGACAAATCATCAGGAATGAGCGTAAAATATTGGCGATGTATCAAACTGAATTTTAGGTAACTTTTTGAGATGGAGCCCAAAAATGCAGGAGCGGCTTCCAGAGCTATTTCCGTCCAGATGCCGCGCATGGGGTTGGGTTTATTGTCGCGGCTGTCGCACATCAGTCCGGCTTTCAGCATGGTGAGGTTTCCGCCCGTGGCTTCATCCGCGGGAATCAAACCCCATTCCCGGTATTTATCATACAAGCCGGGTTGTTCGGAAATCGAAGGAAGTTTATCCTCTTCTGATTTTCCCCGGTTCAGCCGGTCCACATCCACCGAACCAATTTCAAAATTATACCATTGGACCCCGCCAAGCCATTTCAGTTTTCCTGTAATCGGCCCGTTTAAATCGGCCTTAAACCTGAACATTTTATTTTGATACCGGTAAAAAACACGCGATCTGTAAATACTGTCGGGTTGGGTATCGTCCTCCCAATGCTGGTTATATACAGCGTCATAGCCGTTCCAACCAAAAAAGTTATAGGCCTGGTTGGGAATGTAACTCACATCCACAGTCAGTCCGATATTTTTGATGAGCTTGTCGGAATCGTACATAAACCTGAAAATTCCGCTGCCCCGTGTGTAAGCCGATGCCTCCAGATAGATCGAGTGATCGTAGGCCGGATATCCGGAGCCGTCGCCGTAATGGTAAAGATTGATCAATCCGCCGTATTGAAAACCCAGGTCGTTATCCCACGAAATGGCAGGTAAAATTCCAAAGTTCCAACCGGTTTTGATTTCATCGGATTTTTTATCCTCAGGCTGTGCCATGCCCGGAATTGAACAGGCACAAAAGAGAAACAAGGCTATGCTAATTGCCACAGCTTTCCTGTGAAATCGAATAAAGGTTTCGGTGGAAATTTTCAAATCTATTTCGCCAGGTTGTTGAATTTCTTCAATTTGTTTCCTGTGATGATCTCATTGATTTCGTCTTCGAGGTTTTCAAAGTCGCCCCGGCGGCCAACCTCGTATAATTCCGTAAACGGATCATCATCCAGGATATAATTCATCAGTCGCTCTGCGGTGGGCACATTATCCATGTTGTAATAGTCCTCGTAGGTAAACCTGAGAAAAGCCGTATTTGGCCCTATGCCGCGGTTGTCAAGAAGATATCCTTCGGCAAGTTTGGTGGGGTAGGAAAAATCTTTTCCCCGGCGGATATCCGACTGTGCCGGATAGGAAACCACTTTTTGTTTATCCGCAGAAAGGGTGACCGGAACATTTTTAGAATAGTCTTTTTTGGTTTTGTAAATCATTGCCGGTGGGGAGGCTACCCCTGTTTTTCCTTTGTTTTCCATACCTGACTTTTTTGAAGATGAGCAGGAAAGCAATACCGCTCCGCCTGCTAAAATGCCTAATGCCCAGAAAATTATAAGTTTTTTCATATGCCTGATTTTTAACCGTTCAAAAATAGAATTTATTTACATTTCGTTAACAAAGAATTTTTCTTTATAAGTCGCTGTAAATCAACATTCTTTTAAAATAGCTTTTGTTAAGGATTTTAAAAATAGAAATCACCTGAAGCTATCCTTTCATTGTTGCATACATTTGTGATTGTAAAAATTCAAAACTGCTAAATTAAAATCAAATAATTATGAAAAAAATAGCTTTATTCCTTTTTGCAACGCTGTTTACAGTTACCGTATTCGGCCAGACAGCGTCAGAACAAGCCGCAGCAAAAGCGGATAAAAATTCCAACGGACCGGAAATTACTTTTGACAAAACCGTACACGACTACGGAACAGTGCCTTATAAGGGCGACGGTAAGTGCGAATTTAAATTCACCAACACCGGCAAAGAGCCGTTAATACTAACAAATGTTCGTTCATCCTGTGGGTGTACCGTTCCCAAATGGCCCCGCGAGCCTATCCTCCCCGGACAGTCGGAAGTTATTCATGTGGAATACAAAACCAACCGGATTGGCAGGATTAACAAAACGGTTACTGTTCAGTCGAACGCTGAAAACAGTGCTGTGGTGCTGCGCATTAAAGGTGAGGTGATGAAACCGGAGGCGCAATCCACACCAAATAATTCCAGTGCAATGGGGAAGAAAAAATGATCACACATTAAATATTCTTACATACGTAGGACTTCATAAAAATTTTGTGAAATTTGTCCCGGCTTTATTAAAGTCCGGGATTTTTTTTTGATAAAACATAAAAACTGAAAGCGATGCCAAAACTGTCACAAAAGGGCAAAATGATGCCTGCCTCACCCATTCGTAAACTTGTTCCATTTGCTGAGGGCGCCAAAAAGCGGGGCGTCCACGTGTATCACCTCAACATCGGCCAACCCGATATCAAAACTCCGGAAGTTGCCCTTGAAGCAGTTAAAAATTACAGCGAAATCCTGGTGCCCTACAGCCATTCGGCGGGCATTACCACCTATCGCGAAAAACTGGCGGATTACTATAAAAAATTCAATATTCACATCAATGCGGATGAAATCATTGTAGGTGCAGGCGCTTCGGAGGCCTTGCTCTTTACCATGCAATCTATTATGGATCCGGGCGATGAGATCATTATCCCGGAACCGTTTTATGCCAATTACAATGGTTTTGCCACCAATGCCGGAATCAATGTTGTTCCCATCGATTCCTCCATTGAGTCAGGATTTGCATTACCACCAATTTCGGAGTTCGAAAAAGCAATTACACCAAAAACCAAGGCAATCCTGGTTTGCAATCCCAACAATCCCACCGGGTATCTCTACAATGAAGATGAGTTGAAAGTGCTTAAAGACCTGGCACTCAAATATGATCTGTTCCTGATTGCCGATGAGGTTTACCGTGAATTTTGCTACGACGGTCGTGAGCATCATTCGGTGATGCACCTGGAAGGGCTGGAACAAAACACCGTGCTCATCGATTCCGTTTCGAAACGATACAGCATGTGCGGTGTTAGAATCGGGGTGATGATCTCAAAAAATAAGGAGCTGATGCAATCGGCGCTGAAATTTGCCCAGGCAAGGCTTAGTCCGCCAAGCCTGGGACAGGTTGCAGCGGAGGCGGCAATAGCTACGCCGGATTCCTATTTTGTGGAGGTGATCGAAGAATATCACAAAAGAAGAAATACCGTTTACGAATCCATCAATAATATTGAAGGCGCATTTTGCCCAAAACCTTTGGGAGCATTTTATGTGGTGGCCAAACTGCCCATCGACAATTCGGATAAATTCTGCCAGTGGCTGCTCGAGGATTTCGAATACAAAAAACAAACGGTGATGTTTGCACCGGCCACCGGGTTTTATGCTACTCCGGGCCGCGGTATGGACGAAGTCCGCATCAGCTATGTGCTGAATGTGGAAGACCTGAAGAATTCGATGAAAGTACTTGATGAAGCTTTGAAAGTTTATCCGGGGAGGAAACTTTAAAAATTGAATTCGGATTTAAGATTAGAGATTTTTAATTGTAGATTGAAGATTAATTTCTCGAAAAAATATTGCAGGAATTGAAAAGCCTTCGGAAACGGGGGCTTTTTCTTTTACTTAAGATTTTAACATTTCAGAGAGATAATGGATATTATGGTTAATTTTGTTAGGAAAGATGATAAATGCTAAAACAATGATAACTAAACATAAAATAATCAATGGTGATAGTCGTCAAATGAAAGAATTTGCTGATAAATCTGTTGATCTGATAATTACCTCTCCTCCATATTGGCAGTTAAAAGATTATGGAATTGATAGTCAAATAGGATACAACGACAGTTATGAAGAATACATTAATAACCTTAATCTCGTTTGGAATGAGTGTTACAGGGTTTTAGGCAATGGAAGTCGCCTCTGTGTAAATATTGGCGACCAATTTGCCAGGGCTGTCTATTATGGTCGATATAAGGTGATTCCGATCAGAACAGAAATTATTAAGTTTTGTGAGATGATTGGTTTCGACTATATGGGAGCAATAATCTGGCAAAAGAAAACAACCTCAAATACAACAGGCGGTGCCTCATTAATGGGTAGCTACCCTTTCCCGAAGAATGGAATACTTTCGATAGACTATGAATTTATTTTAATTTTTAAAAAATTGGGTATTCCAAATAAACCATCGAAGGAAATTAAAGAGCAATCCAGATTAACAAAAGAGGAATGGAAAGCGTATTTTCAAGGTCACTGGAATTTCGGTGGTGCAAAGCAGGATGGACACATAGCAATGTTCCCCGAAGAGTTACCCAGGAGATTAATTAAAATGTTCTCATTTGTTGGTGATACTATCCTTGACCCATTTCTTGGCAGTGGGACAACAACACTTGCAGCCAAAAAACTTAATAGAAATTCTGCTGGTTATGAGATAAATAAAGACTTTATACCATTCATTAAAAGAAAATTAAATATTAGCCAGGCAGATATTTTTAATTCAAAATTTGATTTTAGCAAACAGACGGTATCTAATATTGATTACAAACAAGAAATTGAAAAACTTCCATATATATTTTTTGACAATCATAGATTCGATAAAAAAACAGATCCAAAGCATTTTCAATTTGGGTCTAAAATTGATCAAAATGGATCATCACAACGTGAGGAGTACTATTCAATAAAAGAAATTATCAGCCCAGAGCTTATTAAACTGAATAACAACCTTACCGTCAGGTTAATTGGTGTTGTCGAAAAAAAAGAAACTAACGGTAAGGCCTTGGAATTTTTAAAGATTAAAACAAAAAACCAAAAGGTTTTCCTGAAATTTGACGAAACCAAACATGATGAAGATAATAATTTGATGGTTTATTTATATTTAAAAAACAAAACTTTATTAAATGCACATTTAATTAAGAAGGGCCTTACAAATGT
>JAGYLT010000060.1 GCA_018400545.1 Bacteroidales bacterium | reverse complement strand
TCTTGGGTTCTCCACCAGTTCATCGAAGCATCAAAAACCAGCCTGTTAAACCGAAATTGCTTATTGAGTTCTTTCATCGAAAATTTCGGATTGTTTCGGAGAATCAACGCATCAATACGGAGTGGCTGATCCGGAAAAAAAGTTCCATGGTTTTTATCAATCACAGCCAGTCGCTTCCCAAAATAGCTGTAAAAACAAGGCTTATAATGATGAAGTGAACCATGTAAAAGTAGGGTATCAGCGTTTTCAAGCTTTTTAATATCATAAGCTTCCACCTTGTTTATTCCCTGATAAATACGATTGCCGGAAATATTAAAATCCACCGCGCGTTGATCTGCCAGCAAACCCGAATCCGCAATAAAACAAGCCTTATTTTTGTGGATAAAATCCATTCCTGTATAGCCATTCGTTTGATACACCACCAATTCTTTCTGATTGGCCCGCTCGAGGTTTTGCGACAAAATACTCACGGTAAGCAGCATAACCAACGACATCGCAACCATAAACTGCACTGCACTTTTGTTGAGCAATGAACGGTTTAAAAGAATTATAAATATATAAATCAGGATGACCTGCCCGAAAGTAAGGACAAGTCCGGTAATGGTTGAACCCGGCAGGCTGTTTATGTAATCCACGGCATTGTTGAGCGCAAACAACATGAACGAAAGTGCTGTGCTTAAATATTCGGATAAGAAATTTAGAAAATCAACCCCAAAGTGTATGGACAAAAATTGCGCTAAAGCAGAAAAGAGCAGAACGGCAATTCCGGTATTCAGAATCAACCATACCAGCGGAATGACGATAATATTGGTGAGGAAAAAGTAAACCGGAAACTGATGAAAATAAAAGATGGCGAACGGGAAAGTACCAATTTGCGCAGCAAGTGAAACTACCGTTAATTTCCAGAAATAATCCCCGATTCGGTTTTTTAGAGGCATCAGGCTGTAGATGGGATTAAACAGGGAAATGATGGCCAGCACCGCCGAATAGGACAATTGAAATCCGATTTTGGTGATCATGTACGGATCTATTGAAAGCAGCACAAATGCCGACGCAGCAAGGGTATTGTATGGATCAGACTTTTCGCGGTAGGCCTCACGAAATGCAAACAGGCTGAACATCACGCTGGCACGCATCACCGAAGGCGAAAGCCCCGTAATGAAAGCATAAGCCCAAATGCTGATCAGCAGCAGAAAAACTTTCACTACCCGCAAATATCTTTTCCTGTCCAGCGGTTTTAGCAAAAAACTCAGCATCATAAAAATGATTCCCACATGCAATCCAGACACACATAGCACATGAAGCGCTCCGGCCCCTGCGTATTTATCGCGCAAATCACGATCCATAAAATCATCATATCCCAACAGGATTGCAGAAACCACTGCATATTCATCACCCTTCAGCCCATTGTCCTGAAGGACATCCAGCAGAACAAAACGTGCCTGATGAGCCCGCAGAAATAATTTGTTCGCCTGATGCCGGCCTGTTTCTTTCCACTGGTCTGGTTTTAGGTAAACCTGATGATAAATCCCGTTATTGGCCAGGAATTTCCGGTAATCGAACTGGTGGGGATTTCCCGGTGGTTCCAATTCCTGGATGCGGGCATTCATCAACAAAATGTCACCATACGCAATTTCGGTAAGTGATGTATCTTGTTGAAAATAAATCAGGATATTGCCCGAAACCTTCACCAGCCCGGCAGAATCGTGGGCATAAATCAGTTCTCCTTCCGCCTTGAAACTGTTTTCTTTTTCGGTAAGTGGCTCAGTTATTCTCATGGTGAAAGTACCGGCGTCACCATTATAGTTCGAAATATTATCGGGATCGTATTTTGGGGTTTGAAAAACTGCAAGTGTAAAACCGGTACAAAACAGCAATACATTCATGGCCAGGCCAAAAGCCCATTTTAGCTTCCATGATTTCAACCGGTTTAAAATCCCTGCAATAATAAGCAGCACAACCAGCATTGTCAGCAAATATCCCCGATTGATCTGAATGGAAAAATCAACATAGATCACCGGAAGTATTCCTGCAATAAAGGGAATGATCAACCTGAAAAACGGATATTTGTTCCAGCCTGACATGGAATTGGGATTGCTTTGATGGGTAAAGATAGGAAAAATGGGCAATCCAATTCAAAATTTTAAAAGGAAATCACGAGCGGTTTACAATTTTATCCGCGTGTAAAAACCCAGGTATTGCCTTTGCTAAGCTGGTCATTGTAAAAATAACCATCTGTATCAAACAGCTTGAGGTTTTCAATTTCTTCAATCCTGTTTTGCAGGATAAACCGTACCATCATGCCACGCGCCTTCTTGCCGTAAACCGTAATAAACTTATACTTCCCATTGTGATAATCCTTAAAAACAGGTTTCACGACTGTTGCATTCAGTTTCTTCTGGTCCAAAACACTGAAGTACTCATCGGAGGCGAGGTTTACAATGTATTTTTGATTTGATTTCTTCAGGAATTCAATCACATATTTTGTGAGTGTTGCACGCCAAAAGTCATACAAATCCTTTTTCCTGTTGACCTTCATTTTTGTGCCCATTTCAAGGCGGTAAGGCTGAATCAAATCCAGGGGCCGGAGTGCGCCGTACATACCTGATAATATCCTGAGGTGATCCTGCGCAAACAGCAAATCCTCCTCCGAAAGGGTTTCGGCGGTAATACCGTTAAAAACTTCGCCTTTAAATACGAGCAATGCTGGTTTGGCATTTTCGGGGGTGAAAGGCAATTGCCAGTTCAGGAATCTGTTGGCATTCAATTCCGCAAGCTTGGGATTGATCTTCATTAACTTTTGGAGCCCGCCAGGGGAAAAGGTTTTGAGTTTATTCACGATGGCTGAAGCCTCGTCCGTAAAATCAGATATGGAATAATGTGATGTCTGCGGCTGAATGTCAAAGTTAACCGTTTTGGCGGGAGAGAGTAAAATGAGCATTGTGGAAAATAATTTGGTTTTTTACCAGGGATCGTTAAAAAAACTGTTGCGGTTTATGCCATATGGATTGCCAAAGGAAGAGTTCCCAATTCCGCCCGGGTAGTATGGATTATAAGGATTACGTCCTTTACTGTAACCGAATTCAGCCCCGATATGCATGTTCTCGTTTATTTTGTACTGAAACCCAACCGCAACACCTTCGCTGTCAATATCCAGTGCACGCGGATTAACCTGTGGTTCTCCAAATGTAGCTATTTCTTTGTAAACCCTGGCATTCACCATCAACCTGGGATTTACGAGATATTGCCCCTCGGCATAGAGCAATGTCCGGGTGATATTGCTGTTGAAAGTTTGTGTGTATTCGGGAAAATAAGGATTGTAGGGGTTGTAATAATTAAGAAAGTTTGTGTTTTCGATACGTGTTCCAAAATTCACCCTGAACCGCGGTGAAACTTTATAGCTGATATGCGGAGAAGCATACACACCATACATTCCGGCGCTGCTATTCCCGATGCCAATAGTAGTTCCCATTTCCATGCGAACCGAAATCTTTTTGTCATTGGTGAGTGAAACCGATCCCGGATATGCAAAATCAGAAAAAAGGTCCACTGAATCTGATGCAACCGGCTCAGGTAGCGTATCGGCAGGATTTATCTCCTGGCCAACCGCAAAAGCCGAAATGAATAGTACGATGATAATAAAATGTATGTTTTTCATATCCTGAGTTTCAAAATGAATAAGACGGATTTCTAACAAAAATTATTCCCATATTGATTCGAAATCCAGCTTTAATCCACAATTATCGCTCAACAAAAATGTAGAAATTTTCTTTTCCTGATAAGCGTTGCCTGTTAACTCAAACACCACCACAGTTTGTTTCTCCGGATCGGCGATCAAATAATACTTCACACCATTTGCTTCATAGATGTCTTTTTTTACAATCCGATCAATGTAGGCAGTTGACTGCGATAAAATTTCAACAACCAGTAGAGGCGGCTGTTCAATAAAACCGGTAACTTTTACACCACAAACTACAGATATCGCAGGTCTCAAAACCGTTTCGGAATTAACTATCCAATCCAAATCAGTAAAAACTGAACAATCATTTTTACAACTTATTTTCTTGAAAGCCCCTTTAATCTGAAATAATAGTTCGCCCTGAACACGCTGATGTTTCGCTGAAGCTGACGGACTCATGGCAAAAGGCACTCCATCTACCAGCTCCCAGTCGCCTTTCCAGGATTTATAATCTTCGTAAGTATAATGTGGTATGTGTTTTACTTTTTGCATTTGTACTGGCTTTCTCCAAAGATAATAAGAATCTTACAAACCAATTATTATAGGATTAAATGTTAAGAATTTTTAATTCTGCACCCGAAGTACACCGTCCTAAAATTTCGTTCCCGTAGTATTGTTTTTCTCATTTAACAATCATCAAAATAATCCGTTTGAAATTGCTGTTTAGAAATATCTTTACCTTTACACCAAAATAAAAGCAGGGGTTATATGCCAAAGGCGAAAAAGTTCGGTGCTTTTGCTGGGGTTTTCACACCATCCATTTTAACCATTCTTGGTGTGATCATGTATCTTCGTTTGGGTTGGGTTGTCGGGCAATCGGGCCTTATTGCAGCCATTGCCATTATATTTATCGCCCATGTGATCTCGATAACCACCGGCCTGAGCATTTCTTCCATTGCCACAGATAAAAAGATAAAGGTTGGCGGAATTTATTACATCCTGAGCCGTAGTCTGGGATTGCCCATGGGCGGGGCTATCGGCATAACAATTTTTGTGGGGACATCATTGAGTATTGCCTTGTATCTGGTTGGTTTTGCCGAAAACTTCCTGGGCATTGAAGCCATTCGGACTTTCCTTGGATTAGGTACCACCGCAACCGACATCCGGATTGTAGGTACAGCAGCCATTCTTTTCCTTGTCCTCCTTGCATTCATCAGCACCTCACTCGCCATAAAATCCCAATATCTTATTTTGGGAGCTATCGCTTTGTCAATAATTTCGATAATTGTGGGTTTCTTCACCCTGGATGCAGATACAACTCAAGCTACACTGCTTCAACCTGTTAAAGACGGCTTGCCGCTGGAGACGGTATTTGCGATTTTCTTCCCGGCAGTAACCGGTTTTACAGCCGGAGTTGCCATGTCAGGAGATTTAAAGGACCCCAAAAAGGCCATCCCAAAAGGAACGCTTTGGGCCATCGGAACCGGACTGGTCACCTACGTAGGCCTTGCCGTAACCATTGCAATTTTTGTGGACAGGGAAACCTTGCTAAGCGATTACAACTTTCTGATGAAGGTGGCTATGTGGGCCCCGCTTGTGGTGGCAGGCATCTGGGGCGCAACGTTGTCATCGGCACTTGGAGGGATTTTGGGTGCCCCCAGAATTTTACAGGCCATTGCCCGCGACAAGATATTCCCACGTTTTTTCGGTAAAGGATTCGGCGAGAATAACGAACCGAGAAATGCGCTTTTGCTGACCTTCCTGATTGCCGAGGCAGGCATCCTGATCGGTGAACTGGATGTGATTGCGCGCGTGGTTTCCATGTTTTATATCGCCGCCTATGGTTTTATCAACCTGGCTTTTGCACTTGAACACTGGGCCAGCACGGATTTCAGGCCAAGCTTCAAAATTCCGAAATGGATCGGTATTGTGGGCTTTATTGCCTGCTTTGCTGTGATGTTTAAGCTGGACACCATTGCCATGATCATGGCCATCCTGATCATGTTTGGCATTTACTTTTTCCTGACCAAAAAAGAATTACAGGTCGATTTTGGAGATGTCTGGCAAAGCGTATGGTCGTCTATCGTACGTTCGTCACTCAGCAGAATTGCTTTAAAAGGCCTGGAAGAAAGAAACTGGCAGCCCAATATTATTCTGTTTAGCGGAGGCACACAGGCACGCCCCCACCTCATCGAATTCGGGATTCATCTCGTTGGCAGAAAGGGATTTTTGTCCAATTTCGACCTGGTTCAGATCAGCAATGATGACAAAGTTGTGCCGAGGCAAAAACAGATTGAAGCGGATGGAAACGGCCTGGTAAATAAAGGAATTTTTTCGCGAAAGCATTACTGTACTGACATTTACGAGGGCATCCGAAATATTGCCGGCACGTATGGATTTTCAGGCATTGAGCCAAACA
Organism: Bacteroidales bacterium; assembly: GCA_018400545.1. The sequence goes on along the minus strand of JAGYLT010000060.1, from coordinate 4,341 downwards.
CCGTGATGATGGGCTGGGGCCGTTCCAGTGAAAACCCGCAACATTTCCTGAAAACCGTAAATTACCTGAAAGATCTCGATATGAACATCCTGCTGATGGATTACGACAAAACAGCAGGATTCGGGAAATACAACCAGGTGGACATATGGTGGCGAACCACCGAACACAACGGCAACCTGGCGCTGGTTCTGCTGAAGTTTCTATGGCTTTCCAATGAATGGCGCAATACAAAAGCACGCATACTGATCGTAAATCCGGTAAACGAACAACGTGAAATCATTTACCGCAACACCATCTCAATTCTCGAAAATATGCGCATCAGTGCGGAAATCAAGATTATCAATAACCAAATTGAGCAACGGTCGTTTTATGATATTGTGCAAGTGGAATCGGTGAATTCAGATTTAATTTTCCTTGGGCTTCCCAACATCGATAAAGGTGATGAAACCACGTTTGTGGAGGAAACCAACAAGCTCTGCAGGGATATCGGAACCGTGGTGCTTTTGCGTGCATCTACCCATTTTAAAGAATTAAAAATCGGTATCAAGCAGGCACTGCTTAGCAGTATCGATAAACTCGAAAACAAAATCAAAGTAGAAGAGGAAACTTCAATACCCCTTCCCGGTATTGATTATCCTGCCAGTGAAGAACTTGCCAAACAGGTGCGGTTGCTTTACGGCGATATCATGGAAATAAACCGGTACCTGAAAACCCAGTACCTTTCAAAGCTGTCCGGCTATCGAACCAACCTCATCGACCAAATGGAGGAAGCTGTTTCGAAAAGCTTCCAGAATATTACCGAAAAGGTGCTTGACGGAAAAACCCGCCAACAGCAAAAAACACTTGTAAAGTTTGAAAGCAACCTGCTCTTCAGGTTCCGGAAAATTATCTCGGACTACGACCGCGAAATATTTGAAATTCAACAATCCAGGCTCACTGAAAGCATTGAATATTTTTTCCGCGAAATTGATAAAGTAATCCAAAACAGTCCGGGCAGGGTTTTGGTAACCCTTAACGAAAGCGACCTTACTTATGAAACTGCGAAAACAAATTCTGAACGTTTTTTCCTTTTCAGTCAAAAAATCCGGAAATCACTCAGCCGTAATAAAAAATCGGTTTACCATGTTAAATACCAGCGCATTTTAAATCAGTATCTCTACATTTCTGCAACACGATTTATTTATGAAATGCTGGAAAAATGGGGCGATGCCACACTCAAATTTGCAGTAAAAAGCCGTGCAATGATTTATAAAATTGCCACCATTCTGTTTGAACTGGAAAAAAAATCTGCATCGGGAATCACCCAGGAAATGATTGAGGAACGGCGGGAAATTGTTGCCCGTGAAATCTCGTCGCTGAAAAAACTAAACCAGGAAGCCGCTGCCGGAATTGCTGATTTTTCATTTACCAGCCTGAACGAAACCATCAGAAAATTCTCATCCGAAATTAGCAGGCTTAATGCCAACCAGGCATTTAATGATGCCAACTTCGACATAAACAGCGCACGCAATATCAGAAACTTTATCATGACCATTCCGGCTACATGGCGTAAAAACCAGCAACTGATGCTGAATACCCTCACACTGGAACTGGGACTGCTTTCTTTTACTACCAAATTGCGCTCGATTCTTGGTGATGTTGCCAAAGAAACCGATATTATTTTTGAGCGTCAATTCATAGCACGGGAAGTTGAAATGCGCGACCGGCTTTCGAAATTCTCAAAACAACTTAAAGGTGGGGCCTCAGTAAAATTTAATCCAGAAAATTTTGTTGAACTGGAACAACGCGAATCTTTCCAGGCCTTTTTTAATCAACTTATCGAAAATACATTCCGGAAAATTAAGCTGGCCACCAGCGTATTGCCACAAAATGTTGAGCTGATGGACGAGGAATCACAAAACAACTTCAGCACCCGGCAATACAAAAATATCGATTCGGTGAATATTGCAGTTTCCGAACTGATGGATTATCTGCTCCAGTCGGAATTTGTGGAACCCCTTCAAAAATCGGTTTCCGAAATTCCCCAAAAACTGGAGAAAATTAATTCATCCATCAATGAAGTAATCCGAAACCTGACCTTTGGGATTGAAAAGTTGAATGAAGAAAACAAAACAGACAGCCCCGAAACAGAAACAATCATTCCGCTGGTAGATGAGCATATCAAGCAGTTTAATGCGGAAATCGATAAATCAAGCGAAGTTAAAAACCAGACGCTCAATTTATTTAATGAGCGGCTAAACACTTTCGAAGACCGGCTTTCGTTCCATTCATTTATCAACAGCGCCAGAAATCTCAGGCAGTATATCCGCGACATCGAAAGCAGAAAGCGGTGGGTATTCCTGCAAAGCCTGCGGCAAAACACCAAGGATTTTATCCAGCACCAGCTTAATCAATTCTGGTACCGGCAGAGCGTTGGCGTGATGTTTACCCAACGATTACGCAAAGAAACCGTTAGCGGCGAGTTCAGGGTGAACGACGCCATCAACCTGACCGAAAAAATCTCGCAGAATCCTGAAACCGCAAGCAAAATCCCATTTTACTATTCCAGGTTGTTTTTGCGCAAACAGTATTACCTGAACGAATTCTGGGTGGGCCGAAAAAAAGAACTCGCAGAGGCAAAAAAAGCCATCCGGCGATACCAAAACGGATTATACGGCGGTATCCTTATCACTGGTGAGGCAAATGCAGGGAAGTCATTCTTTTCGCAATATTTCGTGAATAAACTTTATCAGAATTCAACCACTTTCACTTTATCGCCGCCATATGGCGGGTCAACCGATTTGAAAATGTTCAGACAGGCGATCGAGACAACTTTTGAAGTGGAGGGATCGTATTATCGCATATTCAACACCCTACCCGAAAACAGCGTTTTGATCATCGATGATCTCTCGCTTTGGTGGGAGAAAAGCGACAATGGGACTGCCGTCATCGACCAGATTATGGAACTCATAAATAAATATGGGAAAAGATGCCTGTTCGTGGTCAACACCAACAAATACAGTTATGAACTGATCAACCGAATTGCCGGAATTGAAGCCTACTTCATCAACATTATCGAGCTTGAACCTTTCAATTCAGAAGACTTACAACAAATAGTGCTTAACAGGCATCAGTCGAGCGGATTTAAATTAAAGCTTGCCGGAAGCCTCCGCGATCACCTGAGGCCATGGGATCTGGCCAGGTTGTTTGCCAGATATTTTTCTTACTCACGTGGAAACGCCGGCGTGGTATTATCTGCCTGGCTGGCCAATATCGAGGATATCGATAAAAATATCATCACCATCAACCCGCCAAGAATTCCTGACCTGTCGGTACTCGATAATCTGAAACCGGACTGGTACCTGCTGATTGTGCAGCTCATCCTGCACAAAAGGGCCAATCTGAAAAAGCTGTCCCGGATTTGCATGGTTAGCATTCAGGAAGTAAAAAGCAAAATCGAAATACTAAAACGCTCGGGAATTCTGGTAGAAAACCAGCCGGGGGTTTACGAAATCAACGGGTATCTTTATCCGCACCTTCAAAACAAACTCATCGAAAAAGAAATGTTGTAATTGCCATGGATCAGATTCTGGATTTTTCAAATATCGCACTTTACACGGTCATTTTGCTGGCACTGACCATTTTTGTGATTTTCAGGATGCTTACCTGGCTGGTGCCACTGCTGGCCCTGAACAAGGAAAAACGCAAACATGCATGGCGCTATACATCGCTGGTGGAACTTATTGTCTGGATCGTGTTTATGATCTGGTCGGTGAACTACCTTTCTGACAACAGCCCTGTTTATGCACTCGGTCTGTTTATCCTGTTGTTCATCTTCACTTTCTACACAGCCTGGATTGCCCTCAGGGATTTTATCATCGGTGCATTTTTCAAGACGAACAATCATGTTAAAATCAACGAAACCATAAAAGTGGGGGAATATTCCGGAAAGATTGTAAAGTTTAAACCTTCGGGAATGGTTCTGGAATCGGAATCCGGCGAGTCGGTTTTCTTGCCCTACAACGTAATCTATGGAAAAGCGGTCGTAAAATCCAATCCGGCAGAAACCATTCTGAGCCATACATTTAGAATTGAAATTCAGCAAACCGAAAAACTGGCTTCGGTGATTCAGAATATACAGACCGATATCATAAAAATGCCATGGGCCTCTTTGAAAAAATCGCCACAGATTAAGCCTGTAATGGAGACGCGTGGTGGCCACATGCTTGAGATTACCATTTTCTCCATCGAAAAAGAATATTTCCTGGAGATGGAAAATTTGATCAAACAGAAATATTCAGGCTAAGTTGATTATTTTAACCTGATTAATTTACAAAATTATAAAATTATGTTGCCACGTCC
>JAGYLT010000006.1 GCA_018400545.1 Bacteroidales bacterium | reverse complement strand
CATTTTTCGGTTTCGCCAACCTGGTGCAATTTTAGAAAACGATACATAGTAACTCCACTATGCACGAACTGGTACTTTTCAGCACAACGGTATTCATGGGTTTGTTTGCCATCATGAATCCGGTTGCCAACACCTCCATTTTCATCGGGCTTACACAGTCGAATACCCGGCAGGAACGGCGGATAATTGCCTTTAATTCGCTGCTTTACGCGTTTATCATTGTGGGCGCGTTTTGCGTTACCGGGCACTTTATTTTTAAGCTTTTCGGCATCACCCTGCCTGCGTTTAAAATCACCGGTGGTATCCTGCTTTTTTTGGTGGGCTACAACCTGGTTCAGGGAAAAGAATCTCATGTGCACCACCCGGGTGATGAAGCCAGGGCGATGATCAAAGAGAAGCATGAGAACAACGAAATCAACATCGCCATCTCACCACTCGCTATCCCAATCCTGGCCGGCCCGGGAACCATATCCACTGCCATGAACTTTGTGGGAGCAAGCCCGTCGGTTTCTCATATCCTGATCGTATTGATTGCTTTTGCCTTGCTTTGCCTCATCACATATTTGATGTTTGTTTATGGTGAGAAACTGATTCATTTCCTTGGCAGGGGCGTTATTGGTGTCATAACCAGGATCATGGGGCTCATCCTTGCAGTGATTGCCACGCAAATGCTCATCGGCGGAATACACGGAGCGATGGAGATATATCAATAATGTCGGGTCATGCAAATAGAGGCGGGTTGATTTTGACTTTTCAATGTGCTTCGCACGATTGAAAGCCAGGAGCCTGGCCTGTAATCTTCCGAAGAACATTCCAGCCAAAAAATAAGGTTGACAAGACACCAGGCTAAATTCATTTACCCATCGAGGCACTTACTCGTAACGCAGCGTGTCCACGGGATTTTGCATGGAGGCTTTTACCGATTGCCAGGCTACGGTTAAAAATGCAAATATGATGGTAAGGAGCAGGGTGGCAATATAAACCCAGATGCTGATTGGTGCAGTATAGGCAAAATTATCCAGCCAGTTTTGCATTATAAACCAGGTAACCGGCCAGGCGATCATATTGCCGGCTATCACAAGCATAACGAATTGTTTTCCCAACAGCCAAACGATTCGGGATGAATTGGCCCCAAATGTTTTGCGAATTCCAATTTCCTTCCTGCGCTGCTGTGTGATGAAAGTGGTCAGCCCAAAAAGGCCCAGTCCGGCGATAACGATGGCAAGAATAGACGCCCAGCAAAAAATATTCCCGAAAGTTCGTTCATCCGAATACATGGATGCATTTATCTGATTCATAAAATGAAAGATGAAAGGCTCGGAAGGAAAGCTCCTTTTCCAGAGCTCTTCAAGTTTTGGTATTATTGAGGCTGCAGCGCCCGATGCGGGTTTAATGATCAGGTAATCGAAACCATCCTGGTGTCCTTCCCAGGGAATGTTGGTGATGATGAGCGGTTGGATTGGGTGGTGCATGGGCGTATAATGGAAATCATTCACAACACCGGCAATGGTAGCTTCTACGTTTCTTTTTATTTTTTTACCGATGGGATTATCCCATCCCATCTCATCAGCCAGTGATTGATTGATGAGGATGTTGTTATCCTGTGCGGAGCCCGGTTTAAAACCATGGCCCTTAACAATTTCAATTCCAAGGGTATTGAGGAAGTCCTTATCCACATCCATTACGTTAAACAATATGGAAGTTGTTTGCCCTTCGGGAATATAGCCGTTTCTGGCCACACCCTGACCCGGAATAGCTGTGCTGGCTGTTACTCCGGCTACTTCAGGCATCATAAGAATTTCCTGCTTGAGCATGTTGTAGCCTGATATAGATTTTTCGCCGGTAAGATTCAAAATGAGGTAATTTTCACGCTCAAATCCGGCTGGCTTGTCAAGAAACCAGGATATCTGCTGATAGACTATCATGGTGCAAATAATGAGGCCGGTTGCCAGCAGAAACTGTAAAACCACAAGTGTATTTCTCAGGGCTTTTCCTTTGTTTAAAGCTATAACACCACCTTTTAAAACTTTTACCGGAGAAAATCCTGAAAGGAAAACTGATGGGTAAATTCCGGCCAGCAAGCCGGTGAGAATTCCGGTAACGAGGAATATGCCCAACGCTTTAAGAAAAGAAAGCTGGTAAATGGATATGGCTGTGTTGAAAAGGCGGTTAAAACCGGGTAGCAAAATTTCGATGAGAAGCAGGGAGATAAGTAGTGATAAAAGGGTGAGAAAGATCGTCTCGGCCAAAAACTGGAAAATCAGTGTTTTTCTTTCGGCGCCAAGTACCTTTTTAATCCCGGTTTCTTTGGCCCGTTGCGCAAACTGGGCTGTGGAAATATTGATGAAATTGATACAGGCAATCAGCAGGATGAAGAAACCAATGGCACCGAAAATCAATAGGTTTTGGGCATTTCCCGACCGGAATTGTGAATGCGGTGAACCGGATTTGAGATAAACTTTATCCAACGGATCGAACGAAAGCGACAACTCAGCACCATAATTTCTGTACTTGTAGTTGATTTTTTCTTCAAGCAGGGGTTTGAGTTTTTCCTGAAAACCCTGACCCTTGATTTGATCTGAGGCCAGGAAATAGGTGTAAAAATTCCAGCCGCCGTCCCAGCCCATATAATAGCCATCCATTTCATAAAGTGAGGAAAAAGATAGTAAAGCATTAAACCCAATATGCGAGTTTGATGGTGGAGCTTCCACTAAACCTGACACAATGAAATTGTATTTGCCATTGTATTTCAGCACTTTGCCAATTGGATTTTCGTCGCCGAAATAGCGCTTTGCAAATGCCGGAGTTACCACCATAGTAAAAGGCTTTGTCAGGGCTGTTTCAGGATTTCCGTTTAAGAGCGGGAAACTGAAAATCTCAAGAAAAGAGGAATCGGCAAACACAATGTTGTCAACGGTAAGGCTTTTGTCATTATAAACAAAATAGCCACTTTTTGGCATCGACATCCTGCTCATTTTACGGAATTCAGGGAAGGTTTGCAACAGGGTGGGGCCGGGGCCGGCAGTAGCTACGGCACTGTTATCAACAACATCACCTTTCCTTGTTGTTGTGATCATCTGGTAAATGTCATCCCCGTGCTCATGAAAATTATCGAAACTCAATTCATGTAAAATGTAAAGCGTGATGAGCAGGCTTGCAGCCAATCCAACCGACAGGCAGAAAATTTTTATGACCATCGACAGCTTGTGGTTCAAAAACTGCCGGAACATCAATTTTGGAAGGTTTTGAAACATAGATCACCATTTTCGAGAAATGGTCTCAAGAATTGTGCCTATGGGTAAATGTTCTGAATATGTGAGGATTAAGATTAATCACATTTTAAAGAAAATAAAAAAATGTATAAAATCGGACAGGAGGTGTTGATTATTGAACAATCGAAACTCCGTAAAGATTTGCTTACTTTCCATAAATTTCCCACATATCCACTTTCAACCTGAGGGTATCAGTGAACCCCATGTTGTAAAACCGGTTTGGGATCGTGTTGCCGTTATCGTCCAGTTCTTCGAATTCCCAGCTTCCTAGCGTGAATTTAAATTCAATGTGGTCGTCATCAGTGGAAACGGTGATATAGTAGTCTCCTTTAAGATTTTTATTCAGGATGTAATCCGGATTTCCGGGATTCCAATTGTTGAAGGTTCCGGCAAGATAAATATGTCGGTCGTTGGGTGTATTTTTTGGGACGTCTACTAGGTAAATTACCACTTCCCGCTGATTAAATCTGGGTTTGTCTAACCAGTTATCGATCCTTACTTTTATTGTATCCTCGCCATTGTACTCAAAGTGGCGATTGGGAATAATCTGACCGTTTTCATCTGCTTCCTGGTTATCCCAGTTGCCGCGGGTAATTTTGTATTCGATGCTGCGCAAGGCATCTTTCATGGTGAGGTAATATTTTCCCTGATCATTGATTTTAAAGCGATGTATGCGTTTTTTTGAATTCCAGTTGTTGATGGTGCCGGCAAGGTATAAATCAGCTCCATCTGGCGTGGTTGGGGGAAGCTCTTCAATAAGAAATGTGTATGTGGGCTGTTTCACCTTGGTTTGATCCAGCCAGCCATGAATGGTTAGAAACAGGGTGTCGGCACTGCCAAATTCAAATTTCCGGTTGCCCGTCTTGTATCCCAGGATATCCACTTCTTCGGTTGACCAGTCGCCTCGCGTAACCTTAAATTCAATCTGATCGGCTTTTCTGGGCAGGATATACTGGTATTTACCGTTTTCATTTTTCTCAAACCGGTATTTCGGTTCTTTCGGGTACCAGCCGTTGAAAGAGCCGGTTAGAAATATTTCTGCATCTTCGGGGGTTTCATGAGGAATCTCATCCAAAATGATGGTTACGCTGTTTTGGGGCACGTCCACAATGTCTTCCCAGTTTTCCACATCAATAAAAAGGGTGTCGGTATGCCCGAATTTAACCTGCCGCTTTTCAATCTCGAAACCGAATTTATCGGCCTCGGCTTTCATCAGGTTTCCGCGTGTTACCTTAAATTCGAGCAACCTTTCCAGACCCACACGTGGCAGCTTTATCATGTATTTTCCGCTGTTGCTGTCGCGCCTGAGGTATGACGAACTGTCGGGCGACCATTCGTTGAAATTTCCGGCCAGTGCAATGGGCTCATCTTCCGGGGTGTTTTCAGGCAGATTGTCCACCACGATGGTAAGTTCCGGACAGTTGATGGGCTCCAGGTCTTTCCAGCTCTGTACATCAATGAAAAATGTGTCGCTGGAAGCGTAGCCATAATGCCTGTTTTGGATTTCGTAACCGCAAATATCCGTTTCCACATTCGACCACTCGCCGCGTGTGACTTTAAATTCCAGTTTCCCGAATCCACGGGGTACCATGAAAAAGTAGTTGCTGTCATCGTCCATTTCAAAGCGGAAGCGTTCATCACCCGGATCCCAGCGGTTGAAATTCCCGGCAATGTAAATACCCGATCCTGGCGGCGTGTTTTCTGGAATATTTTCGATTTTCACCACCGGGCGGCTGCAAGCCCCCATTAGCAGGATAACAAGAATTATCCACATCCCTCGATAATCAAATATTTTCAATATTTTTTGTTTGCCTTTTGGCATGTTTGTATTTTCTTTTTTGTTTCATTTTCATAAAATGCCAGTCATCCGAAAAGCCCTTAAGTTTTTTTTCTACCGGCCAATCTCGTCCTAATGTCCCTGACGACTCTGATGACGGGTCCTGCACTAAACGTCACGTGCTATGCGCTAAGCTATCAATCCCGCTCAAATAACTACCACCTCTCTACCAATACTCCATTACTTCAAAACTCCAATTCTCTATCTACTCTCTCCTGCGCTACGCGCTATGCGCCATGCGCTACGCTCATCTACCTGTCCATCCATTTCATAAAATCAGAAACCTTGGCCCGGCTGATCAGGACTTCCTTCTCTGATTCGGGTTTCAGCTCGATTTTGAGGCGGCTGTTCAGGTATTTATAAACTTTGTCGATGGCATTGATATGGGCAACTACCGAGCGGTTGAGCCTGTAAAAATTTTTCGGTTCCACCAGCGAATCGATCTCCTCGATTGAATATTCGATGATGTAGCGATTTGCCGATTTACTCACCAGAAAAACCACATTGTCTTCCGCATAAAAATAGGCCACATCTTCTATCGGTATGTATTTAATCTGATCACCAATCTTGGCTACAAACCGGGATTTGTATTCTTTTTGCCCCAGGTTCAGCAGTCCTTCCAGTTGCGATTTGGTGATGTTAACACTCTCGTTGTCATCCTTTCCGTACTGGTCTTTCAGGCTTTCGTATTTGTTGATCGCACGCATCAGATCGGTCAGCTTCACCGGTTTTAGCAAATAATCGATGCTGTTGAGCTGAAATGCGCGGATGGCGTATTCGTCGTAAGCCGTTGTAAATATTACCGGCGATTTGATCTCTACCTGTCTGAAAATATCAAAACTGATACCGTCGGCCAATTGGATGTCGAGAAAAATCAGGTCGGGAGGTGGGTTTTCCTTCAGCCAATCCACCGAATCTTCCACGGTGTCGATCATATCCAGGATTTCAAATTTCCCTTCGGCAACTTCCAGCAATCGTTTCAATTCTTTTTGAGCAAAAGGCTCGTCTTCTATGATTAGTATTTTCATCGCTTTTCAAGTTAAATTCTGCGTTTGTAAAGCAATCTATAGCAGGAGGCACGGTGAACAAAATTATTCAGTTATTAAGTTACTAAGTTATTCATTGTTAGGTCATTTACAGCCATTAACCAATAACAAATAACCAATAACCAATACCTACTTTCCTCTTCCTACCAGTTAATCAGCCTTTTATCGTCTGCGTCCAGAAACGGAACGGTAACGATAAACTCCGTCTCGGTTTTTTCAACGTGCATCTCGCGGTCGGTTAATATTCCAAGCCGGCTCCTGATATTTTCGAGGCCGATACCTGAAGAATATGAATTCCGGGCTTTGGGTTGCAGGTTGTTTTTCACCACCAGTGTATAATTGCTTTGCGTGTAAATTTCTATTGTTAAAGGTTTTCGCTGCGAAATCACATTGTGTTTCACAGCATTTTCAATTAATATTTGCAAAGTTAAAGGTGGAATTACCTTGTTTCTGTACCAGTCGCTGATATTTAACTCAAACTTAATTTTCTCATCAAACCTCAGGCTCAGCATGTAAATGTACGACCCGGTGAAGACCAGTTCTTCGTTTATCGTGACAATATCAGAATTTTTTTTCTCGAGCATGTACCGGTAAACCGTTGACATTTCACGCACGTAATTCGAAGCTGTGTCCTGATTCTGATAAATCAACGATGACAGCGTATTGAGGCTGTTGAATAAAAAGTGCGGGTTGATTTGCATGCGGAGCATCTCGAATTGTGTTTCGAGATTTTCTTTTTTAAACCGCTCGATTTCAGCCTGCGAAACACGCCATTTGTTTAACAGGTGCACACCAATGTCGATAAAAACCAACAACAGCGATATGAATAAAAAGAAGATACCAATCACCATTTCATCCATCAGCCGGATAAATCCGGAAGGAAAAACCAAAAGATTGAAAAGGTTGCGGATACCCATAACCATCAACATGACAAAGAACGTAATGGAGATAATCTGCAGATAAAATCTGCCACCCGGCGAACGCTCCCACGAAAATTTTTTGTTCATCCATTCGGCCATTTTTACCAGGCCATACATGATAATAAATGATATGGCTACGGAAAAAAAGTAGTTGAACGGATTGCTGAACAGCGGGTGGTTCCTGTAAATCAGGCTAAAAATTACATCGAGCGAAAACTGGAAAAAGCAGCCGATTAAAATCACTACCAGAATCCATAATAAACGCCGCTTGTAGAGATATTCAAACATATTCCGGAATTACAGGAATGAAATTCAAAAAATGAAAGAACAAAATTGTTAAAAAAATGGCCTTCAATTACATCGAAGGCCATTTTTATCTTTAATGTTACTATTTGTTCACTTTGCGATAGGCAATCAAATCGCCGCCACTATACACCCTGAAATTGTATTTGCCCTCAGGGAACTGAGAGATGTCGTAGGTTAGCTTTGAATTTTCCGCAACCTTAACTGTTTTCCAGTAGAGTATGTTGCCAAATTCATCCGAAACGCGGATTTTTGTTTTGGAATCCGGTTCATTTACCAGTCTAACGATCACCTGCTCATCATTTAATCTCGAGATGGAAGCTACAGGACCGGAGTGGATATTATGATATTCAACCGAATTGTCATCGTGTTTAAAAATTCGGGCCGAATAAACCACCTCGTCACCTTCCACAATCTCATAGGTGTAAATACCATCAGGCAGATTGGATAACTTGTGACTAAAAATCCTGGTCCCTTTGTTAATCAGACTTTTGTAGGTCACCATCTCACCGGTGTTGTCAAATACTTTAATTTCAATGGTATTCGGTGAATCGCCATTCAATCTGATGGTAACATTAGCGTCTTCGTTTAATTTTACTGATGCTGTAAAAGCTTCGTTTCCGCCTGCAAATGCAGCGATGGAAATAAACATTGCCAGCATAACTGAGGTAATCTTGTTTACAATTGTTGTTTTCATAATTGATAATTTTTAGTTAGTACTTGAATGAATTATCGCTGCAAATATATGTTCGGGAAATCGCGGTAATCAACCAAAAAACTGTGAAGTGTTAAATTTTAAGGGTGAATTGCAGATTTGGAAAAGTGAAATTGTTGAAAAGTTCTCCCATTTTTTCGCTTTTTAGCTGAAATCATCAGTTAATTTTACCGGCCATTTTCCTGAATAATTTATAAGTTGACCTGATTATTAAGTATTTATGAGTATTTCGCTGATCAATTATTTTATTAAAACAAGGGTAGGAAAAGAAGCCCTGAACCATGGATGGGACTTACTGGATGGTGGTAAAATCAAGGATTTCTTCATCCACGAAGATGGGCGAACCGCCGAGGCCGTAGTGCAGGATGGCGAAGATTATACCGTACTGGTTACCGATTTCAGGAATATGAACATCGATGTGAACTGTAATTGCATCGCCTATAGCAGTTCAGTTTGCAGTCACAGCACGGCTGCATTGTTGCGGTTGATCAGCGAACTGGATGGGAAAAGGTTAAGTAAAGCACCAAGCCGGAAAACCGTGAAGCGGAATTCATCCAAACCACTTCAATTGGATAATTTTGAAAAACTCACCAACAGTGCCCTGTCGCGCTACCTGATGCGCGACGATATGTATTTCAGTACACAGTTAATCAAAAAAATAAGCCTCGCTAACCAGGGATTGATATTCAACATATCCGCGCATTTTGATGATTTTGAATATATTACCTCTTTTTTCCGGGAGGATGGAAAGTATTATTCGCACTGCACCTGCGATCAATCAGTGAGGCTTACCTGTGAGCACGAACGTGCCGTCATCAATGCCATGATTGGGTCCGGTCGTAAAGTGCTTACGTTGTTTGAAGAAAATAAGCAGGAAAAAATGTTTCGAACCATCTGCCAGGCAAATGATATCCCTGACAAGTACGCAACAACAGAATACATCAGGATAAACATCGATGAAAGGTTTAATGTCCGTTTCACATTTCATGGACCACTTGAAGGATTAATCGGCGAGAATACCATTTACGATGATAAGCCCTGGTATGATTTTTTCGGTGACCGGATGAAACTGAGGAACAAATCCATACAGCAACTTTTCAGGCCCGCCGAAGATAAGAAAACAGCAGTTGGCTTTGTTTTTCTTTTTGAAAGGGGCTTGGATAAAGGGGTTGATTATGTACAGCCGATTTCAGGAAAGGTAAATAAAACCGGAAACAAGCTTACTTCAAACATCAGGCATGTTACAGTTGCCGACCTGCCGGCATTAACGGTGAGCGAAAAGGAGCGTGAAGGCATCATCTTGTGTGAACAGATGAATGGAGTTGATAATACTGATCTGGATTTGCATGATGGTTTTGAAATGCTTGCTTTGCGAAATACCCATGAGCAGCTACGCAGGTTGTATGGCCTGCTTGCCGGAAACCCGCTGGTGTATGAACTCAAAGATGATGATGAAGGAATCCGGAAAGCAAATTTGCAGCCGGTATCGGTTTCACCTGAGCCGGTGGATTTTGGTGCACGACTCGAATCGGATGCTGATTTTATTAGCCTCATACCGCATTACTCCATTGGTGAGCAGGTTTTTGATTTCGGTGATGACGCACTCATCAGGAGATCGGGACTCACATGGTTTTACAATAACGACCTGCACCTGATCAGGAATGTTACTATGCTCGATGCCATCAATTTTATGGAAGTCAACCCGATCATAAAGTCGCTCCTGTCAAAGACGGGGGAGTTTATTGCCAAAGTTGTGGTTCCGTTTTCCGAGCGTTTTGATATCGACATCGAAGGGCTCAGGGATTTTGAAACGGATGAAATTTTCCTGAAACCCATTAAAAAGCAGGTCTTTCTTTCGGAATTTAAGGGATACATCCTGTTTACCCCGCTGGTTGTTTACAATCACAAAAAGGAAGCTGAAGTAATGACTGGCGGCAATTTCATCGAACAGGTGGATGGCCAGTTGCGGATTTACAATCGCAATGAAGATTATGAGCAGGAGTTTTTAAAGTTTTTGCGAGGCCTGCACACTGATTTTGTTTACCAGGAACAGGAAAGGTCTGTAGCTATTGCCCTGGAGGAAATGCTCAAAAACAACTGGTTTTTTGATGCTTTTGAGGCGATGAAGAAAAATGGCATCGAGGTGCTCGGACTGCAAAAGCTCAAAAGTTTTAAATATTCACCGTATAGGGCTACGGTGAACACCGGGATAAAATCGGGTCAGGACTGGTTTGATGTGCAGGTTGAGGTGTCGTTTGGTGAGCACAAAATTCCGCTTACCAAATTAAAAAAGCATATTCTGAATAAGGAAAAATTCATCAGGCTGGGCGATGGAACGGTGGGCATGCTGCCGGATGAGTGGATCGGGAAGCTGGAAAAATATTTCAGGGCCGGAGAAATTAAGGATGATGAAATCAAGGTTTCCAAACTGCGATTTGGCATCATCGATGAATTGTTCGAGCAAATCGATGATACCGAAATTCTGCATGAACTGGCTGAGAAGAGGCAACGCCTGGCGCAATTCACCGAGATCAGCAAAATAAAAAAGCCGGCTACCATCAAGGCTACGCTGCGCGATTACCAGAAGGAAGGCCTCAACTGGCTCAATTTCCTGGATGAGATGGGGTGGGGCGGCATCCTGGCCGATGACATGGGGTTGGGGAAAACCCTGCAAATACTGGCTTTTTTGGCAAGCCTCAAAAGAAAACGCCCGAAAACTTCCCTCGTGGTTGTACCCACAACGCTGATATTCAACTGGCAAAATGAGATCGAAAAGTTTTATCCGTCACTTAAAGTTTTGTTTTACTATGGTTCGAAAAAAAACCGGGAAGCAAAAGATTTCAAATCCTACAATCTCGTAGTGACTACCTATGGTTTGATGGTGAACGACATTGAGGCAATCAGCAAGGTAAAATTCAACTATGTGATCCTGGATGAATCACAGGCCATTAAAAATCCGCTTTCAAAACGTTATAAAGCTGCCTGCTTGCTGCAGGGTAAGAATAAACTCACACTTACCGGCACACCCATCGAGAACAATACTTTCGACCTTTTCGCACAGATGTCATTTGCAAATCCGGGTTTGTTGGGAACCCAAAAATCCTTTAAAGACCAATACTCATCGCCCATCGATAAAGAAAAAGATCCGGGACGAGCCAACGAATTGCGCAAGATCATTTCCCCATTTGTGTTGCGGCGTACCAAAGAACAGGTGGCTACCGAACTTCCTCCCAAAACCGAGGATGTGATTTACTGCCAGATGGATCATCAGCAAAGGGCTGTTTATGAGGATTATAAAAATAAATACAGAGCCTATATCCTGAATAAGATTGATAAAGATGGTATGGGTAAATCCAAAATGTCGATCCTGGAAGGATTGCTGAAACTCAGGCAGATTTGTAACAGCCCCAGGCTGATGGGAAAACAGGAGGACATCCCGGATGAATCGATCAAGCTGGAAGAATTGATGCGACAGATCAACGAGAAAACGGGCGCTCACAAGATTGTGGTTTTTTCGCAGTTTGTGAAGATGCTGAAACTCATCGAAAAAGAGTTGCAACATGAAGGTATGGATTATGAATATTTTGATGGTAGCTCCTCGCAGAAGAGGCGAAAAGAGAGCGTTAGCCGGTTTCAGGAAGATGAAAAATGCCGCCTTTTTCTTATCAGTCTGAAAGCCGGCGGCACAGGCATCAACCTCACTGCCGCCGATTATGTGTACATCTTCGATCCGTGGTGGAACCCCGCCGTTGAGAATCAGGCCATCGATCGTACCTATCGCATCGGACAGGATAAAAAAGTATTTGCTTACCGCATGATCTGCAAAGATACCGTGGAAGAAAAAATCATGAAATACCAGGAACAAAAGAAAGCCCTCGCCGCCGACATCATCCGCACCGACGAAAGTTTCGTGAAGCAGTTGAATAAAGAAAGTATTATGGATCTGTTTGGGTAATGGTTTTTTTTAATCCTGGTGCTGTCATATTAGTATCAAAATGAAGAAAATGCCACAAAAACACAAATACACTAAAATTCACAAAGCGTAGGTATACTGTGATTTATACCTTATTGTCCCGCATTTGCGCATAGCCGTAAGATACTATGATAAAAAGATGCAAAAAACAAAACCCGATACGGGTTTAGGTATTGTAGCAGAAAACGTGAATAGTGGATACGCAACCCAGTATGGGTTGTGCTTAAGTATGTATTTTATTGTGCTCAACCCGTACCGGGTTGTAACATCTTTGTTGCTAATGATATACTACAATATCTGAACCCGTACCGGGTTCTAATCGCTTAAAAGGATTTGCAATTATCTTTCTTAACCTGACGGCTATGCGCACTTGCGGGATTGTGCCTTAGAGGCATAGTGGCAAAATTAACTTTTTGATACCGCCGATTTATATGGCTAATGCATCCTCAACTTCTCCACATCCTCAATCGTTTTCGGGATGGGTTTTCCAAGGAGCTTGCAGCCATCCCCGGTGATCAGGAAGTCTTCTTCATTCCGGCAACCGCCAAAATCTTTGTATGCCTCCAGTTTGTCATAATTCAGGAAATCCGTGAATTTCTTTTCAGACCGCCATTTGTCAATCAGATCAGGAATAAAATAAATGCCAGGCTCGATGGTGAGTACAAATCCCGGTTCCAGCTTTCTGCCGAGGCGCAATGATTTTGCACCGAACTGCGTGCTTTTGGGTTCGTTGTCGTAGCCAACGTATTGTTCGCCAAGATCTTCCATGTCATGCACATCCAGCCCCATCATGTGGCCAAGGCCGCAGGGGAAAAACATCGCATGCACGCCCAGTTGCACAGCCTCATCCACATCGCCTTTAAAAAATCCAAGCTCGCCAAGTCCCCGTAAAATCTCCCTGGCCGATTCGTAATAAACCGCTTTGAACGGGACTCCCGGTTTTAGCATTTTTATCGCAGCTTCGTGTGAATTCAGCGCTACCTGGTAAATTTCTTTCTGGCGACCGGTAAATTTTTGATCCACCGGAAATGTGCTTGACATATCCCCGGCATAGCCCATTTCGGTTTCGGCTCCGCAATCCAGCAGGAAAAGCTGGCCGCTTTCTGCGGTATTTCCGTGATAGTGATTATGAAGTGTTTGCCCGTTGATGGTAGCGATGACGGGAAACGAAATATGCCCGCCGGCGGCTTCGGCGATGCGCTGCACTTCCGCAGCAATTTCTGATTCCTTCATGCCGGGCCGCAACATTTTCATGGCCGCAATGTGCATATCCGCAGTCACATCCACCGCTTTTTCGATCTCCACAATTTCTTCATCAGTTTTATAATTCCGCTGTGAAATGACCGCCTTTACAAATTCAAGTGAGGATGCTTCTTGTTGTTGTGCCGGGGCGATACCGAGCAATTCAAAGATTTTAATTTTATTTTCAGGACGATAGGGTGGGAGGAAATGGATTTTCCTGCGTTGGGCTTTTACCTGATGGAGGTCGCCGGCCAGTTTGGATAAAGGCTTTGTTTTTTTGATGCCCACCCCGGGAAACCGGTCAGCGATGGTAGGTTGTTTTCCCATCCACACGATATCGTCGATGGTGTAGTCGTTGCCGTAAACGATTTCATCACCGGTTTCGCAATCGATGATGGCCGCAAGGCTGGGATGGCTTACGCCGAAGAAGTATAGGAAATTGCTGTCCTGTCTGAAATGGAAAGTGTTGTCGGCGTAATTCATGGGGCTTTCGTTGTTGCCCGGGAAAAGCAAAACGCCTTTGCCAATGTTTTTCCTGAGTTTATTGCGGCGGTTGATGTAGGTTTGTTTACTGAACATAATTTATGGTTTGTTAATTATAAAAATTTGAATGGTAAAAATAATGTAAAAGCAGCGAATGCTACACAATAAAAAAGCGAAGCGGATGCTTCGCTTAACTGCCTAACGAATTAATATTGACATGGTTTATCTGAAACTAATTCAAAACTATGTTGATCGAAGCATTTGCTTCGATCCAGTATCAATCGTAGCATATGTTGTGAAAATAGAAAAAGCGAAGCGGATGCTTCGCTTAACTGATGTCGATGGAATGATATTATTTAAAACTATTTTCGTTCGTTGATCGAAGCATTTGCTTCGATCCAGTATCAATCGTAGCATATGCTACACAATAAAAAAGCGAAGCGGATGCTTCGCTTAACTAAAAACGATTTTATAGCTTTTAATCAATAATTACTTTCTTAATGATTTGAATTTCATTCGTATTTATTTTCACAAAGTAAATTCCCGGAATCCTGCTTTTCATATCAACCAGCATACTTCCATTACCTGTATTTGTAATAATCAATTGACCCTGTGAATTATAAATTTCCACATCATAATTTTCATCCAAAATTGTGCTGATGGTAAAATATCCGTTGTTTGGATTTGGATGAATTTTGAACCCACCGTTTGCATGCATTTGATCATACATACCAGTCGGTGAAGAAACCTCAATGTCAGTGATGTACAGATTATTTCCGAATTTATTCATTCCCTGGAACATAAATTTTACATTTTGCGAACCTGCGTAATCTGCCAGGTTGATGGAAATACATTCGGCACCCCAGCCGCTGCCGCACCATTCTTCCGGTGTTGCCGGGTTAAAAGAAGATGTGAGGGCTCCGGTGGTGGCAAAAATCCCCGAACCGTCTGCACCATTGGCATAGATGCGATCCCAGCTTTCACCACAATCCACCGAGATTTTTATAATCAGCGAATCATACAATGAAAACCGATAGGTATAGGCGTAATTGAGCATCAGGTGCGGATTATCGATTCCCTGGAGGTTGAGCGCCGGAGAGATCAGGTTATCGCGCTGATTCATATTCGTGTATGAAAAGAAATTCAGGTAAGCAGCCTTGTTTCCGTTGGGTGACCAGTCGGGCTGAATCAATTCCCAGGTGATATTATTATCTTCATTTTCAATTTCCCAGTTTTGTGCAGCAAAGCCTTGGTTGAAATCAGCAGCAAAGGGCACGGAAAAACCGCCTGCAAGGATGAAATCTTCTTTTTCAAGGGTAGAAGAACCGTTGGTGGATGTGGCTTCAAGTGTTACGGAATAGGTTGCATTGGAAAGAAACATTACGGCCGGGTTCTGGCTTAGGGCTGAAGTACCTTCCATAAATTCAACATCCGATGGCTCAAAACTCCACTGCCAGGTTTCGGGGCAGTATTCGGTTTCGTCAGTAAAATAAACCACTTCGCCACTGCAAATGGCCTGGTTGGATGCGCTGAATTCTACGTCAGGAAGCAGCGTTTCGTCCACCGTGATGAAATCTTCCAAAACCATGGTATCTGTCCCAAATTCGTTGGTTACGGAAAGAGTTACGTCAAAAGTGCCGGCACTTGAAAATGTAATTCCCGTTGGGTTGCGATCCGTTGAACCCGATGGTGTTCCGCCTTCGAAGGTCCATTGCCATGATGTGGGAACGCCTGCGGAGAGATCAGTAAAATCAACAGGACAATCCGGTGGTACAACCTCGTGGTTGGAAGTAAAATCCGCAACCACTTCAGCATGATACATGGTAGAGCTCCAAAGTCCACGGCCATAGGTTGCGGCACGAATCACATCACCGGCGGGATCATCGGCTTCATAAAAAATCTCAACTTCGGTAACACGGCCGCTGGCTGGAAATCCGTTGTCAAACAAAATCCAGTCGTCCAGAAACATATCCCGGTAAAATACACCGATATCCGTCCCGACATACAAACCTTCCTGACTGTTTTTATAATACGCGATGTCATTCACGGTAACGCCCGGCAAAGAACCTGTGATATTTTCCCAGGTAACACCTTTGTCGGCGGATTTAAAAACTTCTGTTCCCCGGCACATATAGACGATCTCCGGATTATAGGGATGTGCTTCCAGATCATTTATAGAGCTGGTAGCAGGCAATCCTGCAGTGAGGTTTGTCCAGTCAACATTGGGATCATTCACATTATCCGAGCGGAAAAAGGTTTGGTTATCTTTGGCGGCATACATGATGTTGATATCTGCGGGAGAATGCTCCAGAATACGCATATTGGTGCTGTTGTTACCTCCCAGCGCATCCGAAATTTTTGACCAGGAAGGATTTCCGGTGCGCACATTGTAGCCGCGCCAAACGTTTTTATATCCTGCAAACATGGTGGTGGCATCTTCTTCATGCAGCAGAAACGGTGTTACCCAGGCACCACTTTCGTTGATGCCAAATTCACCCTGGCCGGCAATTTTTCCAAGATTGTTGTTGTTCAGCAACCTGAAGATATCGCCATAATAAAGCGTCCCATAGCTGTAAAGATGATTTTCATGATCCACGGCGCACTCCATGCCATCACCGCCAATGTTGAAATACCAGTCGTCGGTGCCCATGTAGGTTGATGTCCCGTTGTCCTGATAACCATTGATCACCTTATCCTTCATGGTAGCGCTTTGCCCGATTTTATAAACCTGCCCGATGGCCAGTCCGTTTGTGATCAGGGTCCAGTTGGTGCCTCCGTTGCTGGTCCAGTAAATACCACCGTCATTTCCTGCATAAAGCCTGCCGTCGTGGGGACTGTATTCCAGAACGTGCAGGTCGGCATGCACGGCCGGCACACCGCAGTCGCCGGTCCAGTGCGAGTTGATTTCCCAGGTAACGCCTGCATCAACTGATTTGAAGCAGTTTACACCACCAGCGTAAATGATATTTTCATTCAGCGGGTCAACGATCATGTCCAGGTCGTACCATGCCTGGCCGCCTGAGCCGCCTTCACAGCCCCAGCTCATGATGTTGGGTGTAGTGGACATTTCGGTAAATGAAAGACCGGCGTCGGTAGAAAGATAAGTACCACCGTATTCGTTGCCCTGCGCCTGCAGAAAATAAACATAATTTGGATTTGAAACGCCCACACCAATTACACCACGGCTACCTGAAGGAATTCCGTTTTCAATTTCGGTCCATGTATCTCCGGCATCTGCTGAGCGGTAAAATGCACCTCCTGACGATGCGAAAATGATGTTGGGATCATCGGATTTAAAAACGATCTCCTTAAAATTGCCGCCTTTCAAATTTTCCCATAACTCGCCGCCATCGGTAGTTCTGAAGATACCGGAACTGGTGGCTGCGTATATTAACTGGCTGTTTTCCGGGTGCATAACGAAGCGCCCCACGGTGGCATTATCCATGCCTTCGTTGTAAATATCCCAGGTTTGCCCGGCATCAAAAGATTTGAAAACGCCAAGGCCGGGAGCATCGCCGGCATCGCGGTCGCCGGTGCCGATGTAAATAATATCGGGGTTGGTATGATCCACGGCAATGGCTGAAACGCCGAGTGTCGGCAGTACATCTGTGGTTGTGTACCAGTTTTCGCCCAGATCGTGTGTGATCCAGAGTCCGCCTGAAGGTGCTCCTACATAAATTGTTTGCGGATCGGTGGGGTGGAAGTGGATGGCATTGAGACGGCCCAGCCCGCGGTAGCCTTTATTTGGTGGGATGAGGAAGGGTCCCAGGTTTTCCCAGTCGCCATTGGACGCTTTTTGTTCCGGGTGTTTTTCGATGTAGTCCATGTAAGCTCTGAGCTCGCGGTCGGGAGCCGGGCGGCTGCCGTCCGGATTAATGCGGCTGCTCATCATGTATTCCCAACGCTTAAAAGGCTTCCAGCCGCTGCCTTTGGTTACTTCGCGGTCTTTCCAGTAAACTTCAAAGGCGTGTTGAACATCATAAAAATTTACATCCTGGTCCTGCATCATTTCGATCCAGTAAGGATGTTTTGCAAAATCTTCATCCGTGAGTGATTCATAGTTCTGCGCGGCAACATACAGGCTGAATGCCGCCAGCACAATCGTTAGTAGTGTAGTTTTGAGATGTTTCATTGTTGATCATGTAATATTAAAGAATGATAAAGTGCAAATGTAAAGAATTCAGGAAATTTTGAATTATTTTTGATCTTCAAAAAAAAGTAATATTTGTTATAGATCGATTTAAATTGAGATGAAAGTTCCTGATTTTGGAAAACTTATCTAAAAAAATACTATGAAGTTGTCAGAAAAGCAATTAAAAAAAGAATTGCTGAAAATCCAGATTGAAAAAGAAAAGAAGGAGTTAGAGCAACTCAATGAATCAAATAAGATTTACCGTTTTAACAAAATATCTTTTAAGAGAAGTACTATCTTACGCACGGGTAAAAACTTGTTTGTTCTATTCCTCACGATTCCAGTATTTTATGTTTATTTTTCTGAATTCATCGTTCCAATCACAAAATACGAAAACTATAAACTACTCGACGATATTAGTAAATCATACGATTCTCTATTTAAATCGAAAAAAGAGATAGAAAACCAGAGAACCAGACTTAACTACCTGTATAGTCGTAGTATTAAGTTTAAGGAAAATGTCACCCTTCAAAATGAGAAAATGAACTCTATTTATTTTGCAACAGCGATTATTCAATCATATTTAAATGAATTAGATGAGGTGCAATTTGAACGAATTAAAAATGATTTTCTAGAGTCTAAATATTGGAAATTTGAAAATTTTAGCGTGGATTCTTTAATTTTACTTGTAGAAAAAGAATATTCTAATCAAAATTTATCTAGTGTTATATCTAATTTGAGTCGAAGTATAAAAATCTATGATAACATAATTCATGATTCCCTTATTCGATATAGCCCAATCTCTAAAGTATTGAATGGGGAGGATATTTTCTACTTGATTTTCGATAATAATTACGAAGAATATAAAAAGGAAATCTCATTATTAAACGTTGACCTTATCATGTATTATATTGATAAACAACATTATTTAGAAATACAATTGATAAAGTTTACTAATGATCTTGATAGCGTATTAAATTTAATCGAACCTCATGAATAAAATTTACTCCCCTCAAAATTTAGTAATTCAACCAAAGATTTGCGCTCATCGGTTGAAGTCCTTATTGAGTTATCATTCCAGGTTCCCTGCTTTCCCGGAGCAATTCAATCTAAATATCAAAGATCGGACATCTGACATCTGATATCCGAAGTCCGATCTCAGAAATCAGATTTTTGATCTTTTTTTTTAATCATTCAGCACGATCATTGGCTCAGACAAAAGCATTGGCAACAATTAACAAACCTTCCAGCTTTCCCGGAGCAATTCAATCAAAATATCAAATTACCCGCACCAAATTCCTCACAAATCCACTATCCCCATTACTCCATTACTCCATTACTCCAATACTCCAATACTCCAATCCTCCAATACTCCAATCCTCCATTACTCCAATCCATCATCCCTCTCCACAAACCCAGCAAACTCATCCCACTCCTCCTGCGCAACCCCCCTCCCGCCAGTGTTAAAAAATCATTATATCTTTTCACATTCATGAACCTGCATTTGATCCTTACCCAAAAACTATACTTTTGCCGACTGAATTTTTAAAAGTACGCGAAAAATGACAAATAAAGAATCGAACAAACCCAACTATATTTTCGAAACCAGCTGGGAGATCTGCAATATGATTGGCGGCATCTACACGGTGCTGTCAACAAAGGCTCCACTGGTGCAAAAAGAATACGGCGACAATTACATTACCATCGGGCCGGATGTGTGGAAAGAAACCCGCGAAAATCCCGATTTCATCGAAGACCGAAACTTATTCAAATCCTGGCGCGAAGCTGCTGCAGCCGAGAACCTGCATTTCAGGGTGGGGCGCTGGAATGTTGAAGGTAAGCCCATTGCCATCCTCGTGGATTTTACAACCCTCTTTCCCGAAAAGGATAAAATATTTACCAGGCTTTGGGATAAATTCAAAGTGGATTCGCTCAGCGGAGGCTGGGATTATATCGAGCCGGCCATGTTTGGCTATGCCGTTGGCCAGGTCATCGAAAGCTTTTACAAGTTTCAGTTGTCGCTTTCTGATAAGGTCGTTGCCCATTTTCATGAATGGATGACTGGTACCGGGGTGCTTTACCTCAACGAAAACCTGCCGCAGGTGGCTACTGTCTTCACCACCCATGCCACAGCCATTGGCCGTGCTATTTCAGGCAACGGATATCCGCTTTACAGCAAACTTGAAGAATACAATGGCGAGGAAATGGCCCGCAAATTCGGGATGATCTCAAGGTTCTCACTTGAACAAAAATCAGCGGTAAATGCCGATGCTTTTACTGCCGTGAGCAATGCTACCGCAAAAGAAACTGACATACTGCTGAAAAAGCCGGTTGATGTGGTTACGCCAAACGGTTTTAATGAACATGCTATTCTCGATAAAAACCAATCCGGCAAAAAACGGAAGGCTGCACGCCAAAAGATTTTTCAGGTGGCGGAGGCTTTGTTCAATAAAAAGATTTCGGATAATGCCTTCCTGACCATCACCAGTGGGCGTTATGAATTTCGCAACAAGGGCATCAATCTTTTTATATCTGCCATTGCTGAGATGGCAAAACGCAATCCCGATCGGGAGATTCTGGCTTTTGTTAAGATTCCGGCCAACCATAAAGGTGCCGATCCTTCACTGTTGAACCGTATGAAAAATCCGGATTTCAAACAGCCAATCAGTGAAGTGTTCCTTACCCATGGATTATATGAGGAGCATCATGATGCCATTTTGCATGAAATCAGGAATAACGGGTTGAAAAACCTGCCGGAAGACAAAGTTAAGATCGTTTTTGTTCCTGCTTATCTCAACGGAAATGACGGTGTTTTCAACATGCCCTATTATGATCTTCTGGCAGGATTTGATTTCACGGTTTTCCCATCCTATTACGAACCATGGGGATATACGCCTCTGGAAAGTGTTGCATTTCGGGTTCCGACCCTTACCACCTGCCAGGCCGGTTTTGGACAGTGGGTGGATGAAAAGTTCAAAGGAAAGCACCCGGGCGTTGTAGTAGCCGACCGCACCGATGAAAATGATTCGGAGATGGTGATGCAGATTGCGGATTCCATTGATCACTTTTTTAAGCTATCCGAAAAGGAAATGGAGAATGTCCGTGAAGACGCCTGGAAAATTGCGAAAGCAGCAGTATGGGAAAACTTTTTTAATTATTATTATGAGGCTTATAAAATAGCCCTGTCAAAAGTCCCGGCAAGATCAGAGAAGTTTTCAACTGATTTTATCAAGGAAAAAAAGAAAAAACTGATTGAGGCTCCTCAAAAAGACCTGCCGGTCTGGAAACGCCTGATCATCGAGCCAACTATTCCTGAAAAGCTGAAAGGACTGCAGGATATGTCGCGCAACCTCTGGTGGTCGTGGAACTTCAAGGCTACCGAAATGTTTGAGTCCATCAATCCGGAACTTTGGAAGGATCTGAATCAGAATCCTATTGAACTGCTCGATTCGCTGAATATCGATGAATGGAAAGCCCTGGAAGAGGATGAGGCATTCATGGAAAAGTATTACGAGAGTTACAATAAGTTTAAAAAATATATAGATGAAGCCAAAAACAGGCCGGAGGCCGGAATTGCATATTTTAGTATGGAATACGGGCTACACCAGTCTTTTAAGCTGTATTCGGGTGGACTCGGTATTCTTGCCGGCGACTATCTGAAAGAGGCAAGCGACAGCAACGAAAACCTTGTGGCGGTTGGCTTGCTGTATCGCTTTGGTTATTTCCAGCAAAGCATCTCATTGTTTGGCGATCAGGTGGCCGAATATGAACCACAGAAATTTTCGCAGTTACCGTTGGTAAAGGTTTATGATAGCCAGGGTAACCACCTGACCATTAAAATTGGATTACCGGGAAGAACCCTTTATGCCCGGGTTTGGCGATGTGATGTTGGCCGGATTCCACTATATCTGATGGATGCTGATTTCGATGCTAACCAGGAAATCGACCGTTCAATCACCCATCAGCTCTATGGCGGTGATCTTGAAAACAGGTTGAAACAGGAAATCCTGTTGGGTATTGGCGGAATCAGAATGTTGGAAGCCATGGATATCCATCCTGATATTTACCACAGCAATGAGGGCCATTCGGCATTTATCGGGCTGGAGCGTCTTCGCTATCTGATTCAGGCCGAAAAACTGGATTTCGACCGCGCACTGGAGGTTGTTCGTTCTTCAACGCTTTTTACAACCCATACCCCTGTTCCGGCCGGACACGACTATTTTAATGAAGATCTTTTAAGAACATATTTTCCGCATTACCCTGACCGCCTCAATATCACCTGGGATCAGTTGATGAATCTTGGAAAATTCAGGGCCAACGACCCGCAGGAATTATTTTCGATGAGTGTGCTGGCTTCACGGCTATCGCAGGAAGTGAACGGGGTTAGCCGCATCCATGGCAGGGTATCGCAGGAAATGTTTGCACCGCTTTATGAAGGGTATTACCCGGAGGAACTGCACATTGGTTATGTGACCAATGGTGTGCATTTGCCAACCTGGGCATCCAAGCAATGGAAGCTGTTATATAAAAAGATTTTTGGTGAGAATTACAAATGGCATCAGCTGGATTTTGATATGTGGCAAAAAATCCAGGAAGTGAAAGACAGTGAAATCTGGGAAACCCGAAAACAGCTCAAGAAGGAACTGATTGATTATGTGAAGAATCGCATTGAAGGTGAAATGACACGTCGTCAGGAAAATCCCAAGCTGATCATCAATACACTGGATTCAATAGATGATAATGCCCTCACCATCGGATTTGCAAGGCGCTTTGCTACTTATAAAAGAGCAAAGTTGTTGTTCTCAAACCTGGACAGGTTGAGGAAACTGGTGAATATGACCGGCAAGCCGCTCCAGTTTATCTATGCAGGTAAAGCGCATCCCAAAGATGTGGAAGGCCAGCAACTGATCAAGCGCATCATCGAAATCTCAAAAACCGAAGGATTCATAGGTAAAGTAATTTTTGTTGAGAATTACGATATGGAACTGGCACATAAACTTATCCCCGGAGTGGATATTTGGCTGAACACGCCAACACGTCCGCTCGAGGCCTCCGGAACAAGTGGTGAAAAAGCTGTGATGAATGGTGTTGTAAATTTCTCGGTATTAGACGGATGGTGGGCCGAAGGCTATAAGGATGATGCAGGCTTTGCCATTACTGAAGCCCGTACTTACGCCAATCAGCAATTCCAGGATGAACTGGATGCCGAAATCATTTATAACATTTTCGAAGATCAAATATTAAATCTTTATTATGATCAGAATGACGAAAATGTTCCTGAAAAGTGGATTCAATACATCAAAAATACGGTTGCAGAAGTAGCTCCGCATTTTACCATGAAACGCATGCTGGAAGATTATCAGCAAAAATTTTACAGCAAGCTGATAAAACGTGCTGAAGCATTCCGGAAAGACGGCTATAAAACTGCCGGAGAATACGCCACATGGAAGGCTGAAATGCGCGACAAATGGCATGAAATAAAGCTGGAAAAACTCATGGTGCCTGATTCCAAATCTGCACCACTTACACTGGAAGATTCATTCTCTACAGAGGTTACGCTATTTACCAATGGAATTAATCCGGAGCATCTCGGTGTGGAGATTATTTTTGGCAAGAAGTTCCGGGACAAAGTGGAGAAAATCCTTTACAAACGTGAGCTGCAACTGGTGGAAGCCAAAGACAGTCTGGCGCGCTTTTCCATAGATGTGCCCACTTACAAAGCCGGTTCATACAGCTATGCTTTCCGCATCTTCCCGAGACACGAACTTATGCCCCACCAGCAGGATTGTAACCTGGTGAAATGGGTATAGCAAATAATTGAATTTTAAATAGAAAACCGGATATCCATAGTGATTATCCGGTTTTTGTTTTTTGAAACCCGATTTATTCCTAAATTTATGTGGATTAATTACCGCGTACTTTAGTGCGCGGTTAAAAACAGATAATCAACAACAAAAAATCCTGAAAATTTTAACTTTTCTATTTTGAAAAATTTTCAGGATTTTTAAACTGATGTAGCTAATTCCCTCCAATCCGC